>JBDTFI010000279.1:0-4500 GCA_039938035.1 Acetobacteraceae bacterium
CCTGCTCGACCGAAACGACTTCCGGCACATAGTGGCGCAGCATGTTCTCGATGCCGTGCTTCAGCGTCGCCGAGGACGACGGGCAGCCCGAGCACGAGCCCTGCATGTGCAGCCGCACGACGCCGTCCCGATAGCCGCGGAAGATGATGTCGCCGCCGTCGCCGGCGACCGCGGGCCGGACGCGGGTGTCCAGCAATTCGCGGATCTGCTCGACGATCTCCTGATCCTCGGGGCGGATGTCCTCGATCTCGTCGGCCTCGGCCTCGCCTTCGATGATCGGGCGGTTGGCGACGAAATGGTCCATCAGCGCGGCCAGCACCTGCGGCTTGAGCTGCTGCCACGACACCACGTCGGTCTTGGTGATGGTGACGAAATCGGCGCCGAGGAAGACCCGCGCGACGCCCGGCAGGGTGAACAGGGCGAGCGCCAGCGGGCTGCGCCCGGCGCTGTCGACGGAAGCGAAATCCGCCGTGCCGTTCTGGACCACCCAGCGGCCGGGGAGGAACTTCAAGGTGGCGGGGTTGGGCGTGCCCTCGGTCTCGATGAACATAAGGTTTGCCTGACGATTGAGTGAGAATGTGGACCGCGCTGGTCCTGTCACGCTACATCGGTCCAAATGCTGGTCGGTGCAAGAGGGTCAGCCCACCAGCACGAGGCGGATCGCGTAGGCCACCAAGCCGACCGCCGCGACCCCGGCGGCATACAGCGCGACGAACCACAGCAGGCGCCGGGCCATCGGCGATGGCCCTCCTTAGTGATAATGCTCCCCGGCCCGCACCTTGCCGCGGAACACCCAGTAGGCATAGCCGGTGTAGGACAGGATGATCGGCAGTAGGATCAGCGTGCCCACCAGCAGGAAGAGCTGCGAGGCTGGCGGCGAGGCAGCCTGCCAGACGGTGATCGAGGGCGGCACGATCAGCGGCCAGAGGCTGATCCCGAGCCCGATGTAGCTCAGCACGAACCAGCCCTGCACGCACAGGAACGGCGCCAGATGCTCCTTGCGCGCGAGGCCGCGCCAGAACCGCCAGGCGAGCAGCGCGACCAGGATCGGGACGGGCCCGGTTAGCACGATCCCCGGATAGCTGAACCACTTTCCGCTCACCGCCGGATCGATCGTCGGCGTCCACAGGCTGACTACGATCATCAGACCGAGCAGGAGGGCCGCCAGCACATTCGCGTAGCGACGCGCCCGGCGTTGCAGGGCGCCCTCGGTCCGCCAGATCAGCCACGTCGCACCTTGCAGCGCATAGCCGACCACGAGCGCGATGCCGCAGAGGACGGTGAAGCCGTTCAGCCAATCGAGCCAGCCGCCGGCGTAGCCGCGATCGGTCACCTTGATCCCCTGGAGCAGGCCGCCGAGCGCCATGCCCTGGCAAAGCCCGGCCAGCGTGGAGGCGCCGAGAAAGATGCGGTCCCACCACCGCCGGGTGGAATCGCGCTCCGCGCGAAAGCGGAACTCGAACGCCACGCCGCGGAAGACGAGGGAAAGCAGCATGGCAATGATGAGCGGGTAGAGCGCCGGCAGAATGATCGCGTAGGCCAGCGGGAATACGCCGAGCAGGCCACCGCCGCCCAGCACCAACCAAGTCTCGTTGCCGTCCCAGATCGGCGCGACGGTGTTCACCATCACGTCGCGGTTGGCCTTGTCGCGCTCGGCGGCGAACAGGATGCCGACGCCGAGGTCGAACCCGTCGAGCAGGACGTAGGCGAGGACGGCGAAGGCGATCAGCCCCGCCCAGACCACTGGCAGCCAGTCCGCCATCGCCCTATCCCCCGCCCGCCGGGACTTCGCCGACTTCAGGGCCGCCGACCGCTGGCATCGGCGTGATGCCGGCCGACCGCACCGGCACGCCGGTCGGCGGTCCCGCCTCGCCCGCCGAGGGCGGCCGTGCCATCAGCCGTCCGATGAACAGGAAGCCGGTGCCGAAGACGATGAAATAGACGACCACGAAGGCGGTGAGCGAGGTGGCGACGGCGGACAGCGCGATCGGCGAGGCGCTGTCGGCGGTCCGCATCAGCCCATAGACGGTGAAGGGCTGGCGGCCGACCTCGGTGACGGTCCAGCCCGACAGCAGCGCGAGGAAGCCGGCCGGCCCCATCACCACCGCCGCCTTCCAGAGGGCGCGGGAGCGGTAAATGTGGCCGCCCCGCCGCAAGGCGAGGCTCCACCAGCCGAGCGCGATCATCAGCACGCCCAGGCCGACCATCGCGCGGAACGCCCAGAACACGTACGGAAGCGGCGGCCAGTCCTGTTTGGGGAACTCGTCGAGGCCGCGCACCGCGCCGTTCCAGCTATGGGTGAGGATCAAGGCGCCGGCGCGCGGAATCTCCAGCGCGTAATCGACGCGATCCCTCGCCGCGTCCGGCATCCCGAACAGCACCAGCGGGGAGCCGGGGGTGGTCGCGAAGTCGCCCTCCATCGCGGCGACCTTGGCGGGCTGGTATTCGGCGGTGTTGAGGCCGTGCTGATCGCCGGCGAGAACCTGCAACGGGGCGACGATCGCGGCCATCCACATGGCCATCGAGAACATCAGCCGGGCCGCCTGGTTCTGGGAATCGCGCAGCAGATGCCACGCCCCGACCGCGCCGACGAGCAATGCCACGCACAGGTAGCAGGCGAGCACCATGTGGACGAGGCGGTACGGGAAGGACGGATTGAAGATCACCGCCCACCAGTCCGTCGGCACGAATCGCCCGTCGGCGGCGATCGCGTAGCCGGAAGGGGTCTGCATCCAGGAATTGGCGGCGAGGATCCAGAACGCGCTCATCAGCGTGCCGGCGGCGACGAGGCAGGTGGCGGCGAAGTGCAGGCCTCGGCCGACCCGGGCCTGGCCGAACAGCATGATCCCGAGGAAGCCCGATTCGAGGAAGAAGGCGGTCAGCACCTCGTAGCCCATCAAGGGGCCGATAATCGATCCGGCGCGGTCGGAGAAGCGCGCCCAGTTGGTGCCGAACTCGTAGGACATGACGATGCCGGAGACGACGCCCATCGCGAAGCCGATGGCGAACATCTTCAGCCAGTAGTTATACAGGTCATGATAGACCTGCCGGCCGGTGCGCAGCCACAGCGCCTCCAGCACCATCAGATAGCTCGCCAGCCCGATGGAGAACGCCGGCAGGATGATGTGCAAGCCGAGCGTGAACGCGAACTGCGCGCGTGCCAAGACGATCGCGTCGGTCACCGGATTCCCCCGCGGCTAGGCCGCCGTCATCGCATCAGGCGGCGCGGCGTATGTTTCCACGCCGGAGCAAGGTGACGCAATGGACGCCGACGACCTGGCGCAGGTTGCCCTCGATCAGGTGCATGCATTCGGCGGGAGCGGCATCGAGCGCGATCTCGACATGCACCACCGTCGCCCCGCGATGGGACCACATGCGGTCGGGCAGCAGGTTGCGCCGGGCGAACGGGGCGAGGAGACGCGGGAGCAGCCCGGGATCGGGCTCGGCGTCAAGCATGAAGCGCACGGCCTCACAGGGCGGGGCGTCGGCGGAATCGGACATGGCGGAGATAGTCCCTGATGGATGAAGCGCGAACGAGCGAAACCCGGCTGCCTCAGGCAGCCGGGACGCTAATTCGCGAGGAGGTCATCCAAGGAGACATCGGGACTGGATAGCACCTCCACGCCTGGAAGGCGAGTCCGGTTTAACGATGCGACCTCCGCCGCAGGCCGAGGCCGATCAGTCCGGCCATCGCCGTCACGATCAACGGCAGCGAGCCCGGCTCGGGCACGCCGACGTCGAACACGGCGATGCAGCCGGTTGTCGGACAGAACGGGTTGCCCGATCCGGCGCCGACCGGCACATAGAGGTCGCCGCCCGGGTCCACCGCGACGGAGTGCGCGCCGGTGGCGGTCCGCAAAGCCTGGAGGAACGTGTCGTTCGAGCCGTCGATGATCCCGAGGATCGGACCGCCGATGTTGTTCGCGCCGGTCACGAAGAAGCGGTCGCTCGCCGGGTCAAACCAAGCCTGATCCGAGCCGCTTACCTGCGGGAATAGCTTGACGAGGACGGCGCTGCCGCTGCTCACGTCGAGCAGGATTGCCTGAGTGCCCTTGTTGCCGCAAGCGACCAGGAGCTGGCCGTGTCCGGCGCCGGTGAGGCCGGTCGGACCGCAATTGGCGACGAAGGCCGTGAGATCGAAGATATTCGTCACCGCGCCGGTCAGCGGATCGACCACCGCGATCCCGCCCGCACCGGCGCCCCCGACCTGCGGGATCGAGACATAGAATTTCTTGGTCGCCCCGTCCCAGAAGGGCTGCTCGATGCCGGCGGTGGCCGTCGGCAAGACGGTGTGCTGGACGACGGTGTTGCTCGTCGTGTCGATGAGGTTGATGTACGGATGCGGCGTCGCGGCGTCGTTGACGACCAGGAGCCGGTGATCCTTCGGGTCGAACGCCATTTCGTCCACGCGCTTGTCCGCCGCGGGGGAGGTGATGCTGGTGTTGATCGTCGTGAGCTGGGTGAAGGGACTCAACGGATTGAACACCAGCGCCGTGCTAT
>JBDTFI010000280.1:0-3192 GCA_039938035.1 Acetobacteraceae bacterium
GTTCGGCGCTTCTTGGTAGCGCGCGGGCTCGCGCGCCTTCCGCTCAGGCGCGCAGCGCGGTCAGTACCTCTTCGAGCATCTTCCTTGCGTCGCCGAAGAGCATGCGATTGTTGTCCTTGTAGAAGAGAGGGTTGTCGACCCCGGCGTAGCCGGACGCCATGCTTCGCTTCATGACGATGGATGTCTTGGCCTTCCACACCTCCAGCACCGGCATGCCGGCGATGGGACTCGTCGGATCCTCCTGCGCGGCCGGGTTGACGATGTCGTTGGCGCCGATGACCATGACCACGTCCGTGTTCGGGAAATCAGCGTTGATCTCGTCCATCTCCAGCACGATATCGTAGGGGACTTTGGCTTCGGCGAGCAGCACGTTCATGTGACCGGGCATGCGACCGGCCACCGGATGGATGCCGAAACGCACGGTGACTCCCTTTTCGCGCAGCAGCCTGGTGATCTCGAACACGACGTGCTGCGCCTGCGCCACCGCCATGCCGTAGCCGGGCACGATGACCACGCTCTTCGCGTCGCGCAGCATCTCGGCGGTTTCCACCGCGCTGATCGGTGTCACCTCGCCGGCCGGCTCGGCCGTTCCGCTTCCCTTGGCCGCGGGCGCGCCGCCGCCGAAACCCCCGGCGATGACGCTGAGGAAGTTGCGGTTCATCGCCCGGCACATGATGTAGGACAGGATCGCGCCGGAGGAGCCTACGAGCGCACCCACCACGATCAGCAGATCGTTGCCCAGCATGAAACCCGTGGCGGCGGCTGCCCAGCCCGAATAGCTGTTGAGCATGGAGACGACGACCGGCATGTCGGCGCCGCCGATCGCCATCACCATGTGCATCCCGAACAGCAACGCGATCACGGTCATCACGAGCAGTGGCGTCATGCCGGCCTGGATGTCGTGCGCGTGCACGAACGCGCGACCGAACCAGATCACCAGCAACAGGCCTGCGAGGTTGAGCAGATGCCGCCCGGGCAGCAGCAGCGGCCTGCCGCCGATCTTGCCGGAGAGTTTGCCGAAGGCGATCAGCGAGCCCGAGAAGGTGACGGCACCGATGAGAATGCCGACATAGATCTCGACTTCGTGGATCGCCTTTTCGGCCTCGGTGGAGAACACGGTGGAGGTGTCCACGTAGCTGGCGAAGCCCACCAGGCAGGCGGCCAGGCCCACCAGGCTGTGCATCAACGCGACCAGCTCCGGCATCTGCGTCATCTGCACCTTCTTCGCCGCGAAGAGGCCGATGAAACCGCCAACGACGAGGGCGCCGACGATCCAAGGAATGCCAGCGGTCGTGACGCGCGGGCCGAGCACGGTGGCCAGCACGGCGATGGTCATCCCGATCATGCCGAACAGGTTGCCTCGGCGCGCGCTCTCGGGGTTGGCGAGACCGCCCAGGCTGAGGATGAAGAGGATGGTGGCGCCGATATACGAGACGGAGGCCAGGCTGGAAGTCATGGTCATCGAAGTCATTGTTATTTTTACTTGCGGAACATGGCCAGCATGCGACGCGTGACCGCGAAGCCACCGAACATGTTGACGGCGGTGAGCGCGAGCGCGAAGACGGCCAGGCCCAGGATCAGCGTGTGGGGTCGATCGACGGATCCGGCCAACGCGCCACTCGTAAACGGTGGCGCCACCTGGACCAGCGCACCGATCGCGATGATCGACGAGATGGCATTGGTCACGCTCATCAGCGGCGTGTGCAGCGACGGCGTCACGTTCCAGACCACCATGTAGCCGATGAAGCAGGCCAGCACGAACACCGTGAAATGCGACAGGAAGGTGGCCGGCGCGTACAGGCCGACGAGCAGGAACAGCAGGGCGCCGACGCCGAACACCGTCGCCAGCGACTTGGCCGACATCGGCTCGCTCTTGCCATGGCCCTTCGGCGCCGCGATAGGTGCGGCGCTCGGCCTGGGCGGCGCCACCGCCAGCTTCAGCGGCGGTGCGGGCCAGGTGATGCTGCCGTCCTTGATGACGGTGAGGCCGCGGATGGCGTCGTCGTCCATGTTGACGTTGATCGAGCCGTCCTTCGTCTTGCACAGCTCCTCGGCCAGCCGGAACAGGTTGTTCGCGTACAGGGTGCTCGACTGCGTTGCCAGGCGGCTGACCAGATCGGTGTAGCCGATGATGGTCACGCCGTGCCGGACGACGGCCTGGTCGGGCACCGTGAGTTCGCAGTTCCCGCCTTGCTCCGCCGCCATGTCGACGATGACGCTGCCGGGCTTCATGCTCCGCACCATCTCGGCGGTGATCAGCCGGGGCGCGGGCTTGCCGGGGATCAGCGCCGTCGTGATGATGATGTCGGCGTCCTTGGCCTGCTGCGCGTACATCGCGCGCTGCGCCGCCAGGAAGCCTTCGCTCATCACCTTCGCGTAGCCGCCGCCGCCTGCACCTTCCTCCTCGTAATCGACCTTGACGAACTCGCCGCCCAGCGAGACCACCTGGTCGGCGACCTCGGCACGCGTGTCGTTGGCCCGTACGATCGCTCCCAGGCTGGCAGCCGTGCCGACGGCGGCGAGGCCCGCTACGCCGGCGCCGGCGATGAAGACCTTGGCCGGCGGAATCTTGCCCGCGGCGGTGATCTGGCCATTGAAGAAGCGACCGAAGGCGTTGGCGGCCTCGATGACGGCACGGTAGCCGCTGATGCCGGCCATGGAGGTGAGCGCGTCCATCTTCTGGGCACGCGACAGCTGGCGCGGCAACGCATCGATGGCCAGCACCGTGGCCTTCCGATCCGCCAGTAGCCGCATCAGCTCGGGGTTCTGCGCTGGCCAGATGAAGCCGATCAGCGTGCTTCCTTCGCGCAACAGGGACGCTTCGTTGGCGCTCGGCGGACGGACCTTGAAGACGATGTCGGACCTCGACCAGATCTCGGCCGCGGTGGGCACGACCTCGGCGCCCGAAGCGCGGTAGGTGTCGTCCGCGAAGTTCGCCGCGTCGCCTGCGCCGCTTTCGATGGCGACGGAGAAGCCCAGCTTGACGAGCTTCACGACCACGTCGGGCACGGTGGCCACTCGCTTCTCGCCCGCGGCCGTTTCTTTCGGTACACCAATCTGCAACGCCATCTGCGTGACTCCTCAAGTCTCCCAGCGGGTATCGTAACGTGACTCGCGAAAGCGTTGCCCGGAATCCGGAACGGGAACGGGACGAACATGGGCTGCAGGCATCCGGTCCGAACCCATGCAGGG
>JBDTFI010000281.1:0-2676 GCA_039938035.1 Acetobacteraceae bacterium
TACGGTTTCATCACCGGGGGCCGTCCCCGCACGATCGCGATCGCCGCCGAGCAACGCCCGGTGCTGACCGGCAAGGTCAGCGCTTTCGAGGCTGGCGCGCCGACGAACATCGCCATCGCCGGCGCGAACGTCACGATATTCGAGGTCTCGCCCGACACCGGCGAACGCCATGGCGAGGCGGTGCATACGAAGACGACCGCCGCCGACGGCCTATGGGGCGATTTCGCCGCCGACCCCAAGGCCGCCTACGAATTCGTGCTGACCATCGAGGGTTATCCGAACACGCACATCTATCGCTCGCCGTTCCCTCGCTCGAGCACGATCGTCGATTTGCGCCCGCAACCACTCATCGACGCCGACAGATCAGCCGGCGCGGTGATCATCATGAGCCGGCCGCGCGGTTATTTCGGTGTCGGCCGGGACAACATCCTGCTTGGCGGTCAGACGCCGACCGACATCGCGCCCGGCGTGCCGAACGTCTCCACGACACGCCGGGTGGTGGGACTGGACGCCGGCCCGATCCGGGGGGTCTTCAACGACGAAGCGATCACGGCCCGCCCATGGTCCGCCCGCGAGAACCACGTCTCGGTGATCGAACTAACGTACTGATGATCTCTCGGGCATGACGACAACGGGCTGGTCCGGAAACCTCAAGCTAGGATCAGCTTGAATATCCGAGGCTACTGCGTATGCGTCGGCGTCGAGGTCGCCGACGCCCCCCCGCTGGACGTCGAGTTGGTGTTCTGCGGCGTCGTCTCCTCGTGCGTGGTCTTCTTGTTCGCGAGGTGGTGGCCGACGGCGCAGCCGCCCATGGCGCCGACAACGCCGTGATGCACCGCGTGCCCGGCGATGCCGCCGACGATGGCGCCCTTGATGCAGCCCTTCGCCTGCACCGGCCCCGCCGCACCGGCGGCCATCGCCGCGGCCAGGACCGTCGAAACCAGTATCTTTCTCATGTTGCCACCCTTTTGCTATTCAGCGGCCTGACGGAAACGCCGCGCATAGCGCACCAGCGCATCGTCTCCGACCGGCTCGATCGGCGTGAAGTCCCGATGCGCGATCCAGTCCGGGCGCGTCGGCGTGCGGATATAGTTCGAGACCGCATTCAGCGTAAGATACACGATCTTGCGAGGATACGGCGTGATGTTGCCCGCCGAGCCGTGCACCAGATTGCCGTGGAACATCATCACCCCGCCCGGCGCGCCGAGCGGCGTCACGATCCCGCCTTCGTCCACCAGCCGCTTCACCACCTCGTTGTCCAGCGTCCACAGCGGATAGGACGTCGTCGAGGTGTCGTGTCCGGCCGCCAGCGTGCCGTGGCGATGGCTGCGAGGCACCAGCATCAGCGGCCCGTTGATCGCCATCACCTCGTCGAGGAACACCGCGATGTTCATCGCCTTGGGTTCCGGCATCCCGTCGTCGCGTTGCCAGGTGCCGAAATCCTGGTGCCATTGCCACACGGCGCCGTCGAACGCCGATTTCGCGTTGATCTTGAACTGATGCATGTACAGTCGATCGCCGAACAGCTGCTCCACCGGCTCGATCAGGCGCGGATGCGCGCCCAGGATGCGGAAACCCTCATTGTAGGTGTGCGCGGCGAAGGCGGTGCGCGGCGATCCCGACGTCTCGCGCCAGATCTCCTTGCGGTCCTCGTGATAGATCGCTTCGGCCTCGGTCCGCAGCACCGCGACCTCCTCGGCGCTGAACGCGTCGGGCAGGAACAGCCACCCCTCCGTCTCGAACTGCCGGACCTGCTGCTCATTGAGCCTCATGCCGCCCTCCTTCATTCCGCCAGATAGCCGCCGTCCACGACCAATTCAGTCCCGGTGATATAGGACGCCTCGTCGGAGGCGAGGAACAGAATCGCGTTCGCCACCTCGTCGATCTCGCCGGGCCGGCCGAGCGGGATGCGCTTCATCATCTGCGCCCGCAGCCCCGGTTCGGCCGTCGCGCCGGAGGTCCGCATCGGCGGCATCCAGCCGGGATGGACGCTGTTCACCCTTATCTTGTCGCGGCCGAACTGCACGGCGGCCGATTTGGTCATGATCCGCACCGCGCCCTTCGACGCATTGTAGCTCAAATGGATGCGGTGCTGGCCGACGAAGCCGGAGATCGAGGACAGGTTGACGATCGATCCGCCGCCACGCACGCGCATCGCCGGGATGGCGAATTTCATCCCCAGGAACACGCCGGTCGCGTTCACCCCCATCACCTTGTGCCAGGCGTCGGTCTCCAGCACGTCGGCATAGGCGCTGCCGCTGATCCCGGCGTTGTTCACCAGAATGTCGAGCCCGCCGAACCGCGCCGTCGTGGCGTCCACCGCCGCCTGCCACGCCGCCTCGTCGGTTACGTCGAGATGCTGGAATAGTGCCGCCGTACCAATTGCCTCGGCGACACGCTTGCCCTCGTTGTCCAGCACGTCGGCCACGACCACCTTGGCGCCTTCCTGTCCGAAGCGGCGCGCCGTCGCCGCGC
Organism: Acetobacteraceae bacterium; assembly: GCA_039938035.1. Classification (GTDB taxonomy): domain Bacteria; phylum Pseudomonadota; class Alphaproteobacteria; order Acetobacterales; family Acetobacteraceae; genus DATFDN01. The sequence goes on from JBDTFI010000281.1 coordinate 2,476, forward strand.
CCATGCCGGCCGCCGCCCCCGTGATAAGCGCCACCTTGCCCCCCAGCCGCATGCCACGCCTCCGTTCCAGCGCGGAGAAGCTGCCATGCGCCGGCCCGCTTGGCTATCGGAGGCGAGCGGGGCAGGGTGGGTTGCGGAGACAAAGAACGGGAGCGACCATTATGCGGAAGATCGCAGGGGCGGCGCTGGCACTTTGCGTCC
>JBDTFI010000282.1:0-10781 GCA_039938035.1 Acetobacteraceae bacterium
GAACGCATCGCCGCGGAGCGCGCGCATATCCAGAAATTCGTCGATCGCTTCCGCTACAAGGCGAGCAAGGCGCGTCAGGCGCAGTCCCGCATCAAGGCGCTGGCCCGGCTGCCGGTTATCGAGACGATGATCGAGGACGCGCCGACCCGCTTCGCCTTCCCGGAGCCGGCGCGGATCGCGCCGCCGATCCTCACGCTGGAGCGGGTGTCGGTGGGCTATGACGGCGTGCCGGTGCTGCGCGAGCTGTCGCTGAGCATCGACATGGACGATCGGATCGCCCTGCTGGGCGCCAACGGCAACGGCAAGTCCACCTTGGCCCGCTTGCTCGCGGGTCGGCTGGCGCCGCTGGCCGGGGAGATGCGGCGGAGCGGCAGGCTGCGCGTCGGCTACTTCGCCCAGCACCAGGCGGAGGAGTTGATCGCCGAGGATTCCCCCCTCGCCCACCTCGCCCGCGTGCTGCCGCGCGCGACGGCGACCCAGTTGCGCGGCCAGCTCGCCCGCTTCGGGCTGGATGCGGACCGGGCGGAGACGCCGGCGGCGAACCTGTCGGGCGGCGAGAAGGCGCGGCTGCTGCTGGCGCTGGCGACGCGGGAGGCGCCGCAGCTGCTGATCCTCGACGAGCCGACCAACCATCTCGACATCGATGCGCGCGAGGCGCTGGTGAAGGCGCTCGCCGATTTCTCCGGCGCCGTCCTGCTGATCACCCATGATCCGCATCTGGTCGAGCTGGTCGCCGACCGCCTCTGGCTGGTCGCCGACGGCACGACGCGACCGTTCGACGGCGATCTCGACGATTATCGCGCCTTGCTGGCGGAGCGCGGCCGGGGGCCGGCGAAAGCGGAGGCGAGCCCGGCGCGGCGCGACGAGCGGCGCGATCGGGCGGAGGCGCGCGCCGCCCTCGCGCCCCTGCGCCGGCAGGCGCGCGACGCCGAGGCGAGGCTGGAGCGCCTGACCGCCGAACGCGCGGCAATCGAGCAGGCGCTCGCCGATCCGCGTCTCTACGAGAAGGCGCGTGGGACGGAGATCGAGGCGGTTAATGCCCGCCTCGGCGCCATCGCGCGCCTGACGGCGGAGGCGGAGGCGGCATGGCTGGCCGCGCAGGAGGCGCTGGAGGCGTGAGGGCAAGGGCCTCACCTCTACCGCCCTTCGCGGGAGAGGTCGGGGAGCGAAGCGAGTCGGGTGAGGGGGCTTGCCCGCCGAGCCCTCACCCGCCGCGCGAGGGCCCGGCGACCTCTCCCGCGAAGGGCGGGAGAGGTGAGCGGGCAGCGGCCACGCTCACGGCCCCTTTTCCCACCCCCGCTCGGTCTGGCGCCAGTACGTGAGCGCATGGCCCGCGTCGCGCGCCGTGGTCCAGCGTGTGCGGGCAGCAGCCGTGGCGATCGCGTCCCTTCCGTCGAACAGATCGAGGACGCGGGCATAAGCGTCGAGGCGCCCACTCTCGGCGCCGTCCACCAGGACCAGGAACCCCGCCCCGTTGGGCGCCGGCTCGTCGGTGGTGGTGAGCCAGATCGGCTGAAGGTCGGGGTCTTCGTCGGGCGCGCCGTTATGCGCCAGCCACGGCTCGGCTGCCCACAGCGCGGCGTCGAGTGCGCCGAGGCGGGCGGGGTCGACGCACTGCACGACCGCCCGGCTGCCTTCCGCCAGCACCCGCGCGAGGAGGCGGGGCAGCGCCTGCTCGGTCGTGGTGCGGGTCAGGTGGTAGAAGCCGATCTCGGCCACGCCGTTGCCGTTCCCGTACCCCTCCCTCTAACCCCCTCCCGCAAGGGGAGGGGGGACTCCCCAGGGCAGTCCCCCCTCCCCTTGCGGGAGGGGGTTAGGGGGAAGGGGACACCGTGCCACTAGCGCCGCGCCTTGAGAACGGGACCGATCAGCGCCGCCTTCGGATCACAGGAAGAGGTCTTTCCGACCGCCTGGCAATGCGCGGCGAGCCAGCGATCCGCCGCTTGGCGTCCCTTGTCAAACAGCGTGCCGATCAGCTCCCGCGACGTGCTGATCTTGGAGACGAAGCCGAGGGTCTGCATGAACTTCTGGTCCTCGATCACATGCATCCGGATCTGGCGGTAGCGCCCCGCTGCCGGGTCGCCTTGGGCGCGCAGCACCCGGTTGACCGCCTCGATCGCGTTCACTTCCAGCACCAGGGACGCGTTGAAGGTGATCTGGTTCAGCCGATCCAGGATCTGGCGCGCGTTGGTCGGCGGGGCGTGGTCATAGGCGAGCGGGTTGATCAGCACGATCAGCAAATCGTCGGCGACGTCGAGCAGCGGGTCCAGCGCCGGGTTGCCGAGATAGCCGCCGTCCCAATAGAAGGCGTCGCCGATCTGCACCGCCCGGAACTCCGAAGGCAGACAGGCCGAGGCGCGCAGCGCATCCACCGTGATGTCGGGCTGGGTGAAGATCTTCAGCGCATTGGTGCCGACATTGGTCGCGGAGACGAACAGGCGCGGCGCCCCGGCGGCGTTCAGGGCGGCCAAGGCCGTGGCATCGAACGAATCCCGGAGCAGCGGGCCGAGGGAATCGCTGTAGAGCGGGTTGGTGTACGGCGAAATGACGAGGCCGGCCGCTTCCAGAAGGATCGCCCCGGGGCTCCAGTCGATGTTGAGCCCGAACAGGCCAGGATCGGCGAAGCCGAACAGCGCGTTCCCCGCCGACGTGCCACGCCGGACAAGGCTCTCCCAGAAGTCGCGCAGCCGGGCGCGGGCCAGCGCGGGGCCGCCGAGGGCGAGGCCGGCGACGCAAGCCGCGGCGTTGATCGCGCCCGCGCTGGCGCCGCTGATGCCGCTGATCCGCAGGCGGCCGGCCTCCACCGCGTCGAGCAGCCGGTCGAGCACGCCCCAGGTGAAGGCGCCGTGCGTTCCCCCGCCTTGCAGGGCCAGCGCGACGGATGGGGTCTCCATCGCCGCTACCGCAGGACTCGGCCGGCGACCGCGTCGAGCCGTGCGACCAAGGCCGGATCGCGCATGTGGCTCGCGGTGATGACCGCATTGTCGAGCGCGCGATCGCAGCCGCACGGGCACAACCCGCGTGGCCGGCCAAGCCCCGGAATCACCGTGCCGACGAGGGCACGCGCCTTATCGGCGTTCGCCAGCAACACCTTGACGATTGCCTCGACGGTCACGTGCTCATGCTCGGGATGCCAGCAGTCGAAGTCGGTGACCATCGCCACGGTAGCGTAGCAAAGTTCCGCCTCACGCGCGAGCTTGGCCTCGGGCATGTTGGTCATGCCGATGACGCTGCATCCCCAGCTCTGGTAGAGCGCGCTCTCCGCCTTGGTGGAGAATTGCGGGCCCTCCATGACGAGGTAGGTGCCGCCGCGGGTCACCGGCAGGCCGAGGGTCCGGGCGCCCGCCTCCAGCGCGTCGCCGAGGCGGGCGCAGACCGGGTTCGCCATCGAGACATGGGCGACCACGCCCTCGCCGAAGAAGCTTTTTTCGCGGGCGAAGCTGCGATCGATGAACTGATCGACGATCACGAAATGCCTGGGCGGCAACTCCGCCTTGAGGCTGCCCACCGCCGACAGCGAGAGGACGTCGGTGACGCCGGCCCGCTTCAGTGCGTCGATGTTGGCGCGGTAGTTGAGATGCGTGGGCGAGAGCGGGTGGCCACGCCCGTGCCGGGGCAGGAACACGCAGTTTGTTCCGCCGAGCTGGCCGAACAGCAAGGCGTCGGACGGCTCGCCCCAGGGCGTCGTCATGTGGCGCCAGGTCTTCCGCTCCAGCCCCTCGATGTCATAGAGCCCGGAGCCGCCCACGATCGCGATCGTCGGCGTTACCCTGGCGTCGTCCGTCAATGCACGTCGGCCCAGACCTTGCGCTTCCCGGCATAGGTCAGGCCGGTCAGCAGCAGCAGGAACAGCACGACGCGCACACCGATCTGCTTGCGCTGGACCAGTTCGGGGTTGGCCGCCCAGGCCAGGAAGGTCACCACGTCATGCGCCATCTGCGGAACCGTGGCCTTGGTGCCGTCGGCGTAGGTCACGCCGTCATCGTGCAGCGGCGGCGGCATGGCGATCAGATGGCCGGGGAACTGCTCGTTGTAATATTTGCCCGCCGGCACGTCGAAGCCCTTCGGGGGGTCGGTGAACCCGGTCAGGATGCCGTAGACGTAGTTGGCGTGACCTTCCCGCGCGTTGACGATCAACGACAGATCGGGCGGCAAAGCGCCATTCATGGCAGCGCGGGCCGCCTGCTCGTTCGGGAACGGGGCGCGGAACGTATCGGCCGGCAAGGCCGGCCCGGTGATCTGCTCGCCCTGATCGTTGATGCCCTGCGGCACCGTGACGCCGGCCGCGATCGCCTTGATCTGGGCCTCGGTGATCCCGATGCCGGCGAGATCGCGATAATGCATCTCATTCATCGTGTGGCAGGTGGAGCAGACCTTGTAATAGACCCAGAACCCACGCTGCGCGGCGGCGAGGTCATAGCCGCCAAAGAGGCCGCCGAAGCTCCAGTTCTCGTTCGGCAGCGGGGCTTCCTGCGCGAGCGCCGGGGCGGTGACGGCGAACAGACCGAGCAGCGCCGCGGCCAAGGTCGAACGAAGGGACCGCATCACGCCTTCTCCATCGGCTTCGCCGCCGCGCCCGCCGGCAACGGGCCGCCGCCCCGCATGACCGCGACGCTGATGCTCTCGGGCAACGGCAGCGGCGTCTCGAGCTTGCCGAGCAGCGGCAGGATCACCAAGAAGTGGAGGAAGTAGTACAGGGTGCAGATGCGCCCGAGCACCACCCAGTAACCCTCAGGCGGGTGCGCCCCGACCGCGCCGAGGCCGATGCAGGCCAGCACCCACACCCAGATCAGCTGGCGGAAGATCGGGCGGAAGCGGGCGCTGCGGACCTTGCTGGTGTCAAGCCAGGGCAGCACGAACAGCACCAGGATCGAGGCGAACATGATGCACACGCCGCCCAACTTGTTCGGCACCGAGCGGAGCATCGCGTAGAACGGCAGGAAGTACCATTCCGGCACGATGTCGGGCGGCGTCTGCAACGGATTGGCCGGGATGAAGTTGTTCGGATCGCTCAGGATATTGGGCGCGAAGAACACGATGAGCGCCCAGATCGCCAGGAACGCGCACAGCCCGACGCTGTCCTTGGCGGTGTAGTAGGGGTGGAACGGCAGCGTGTCCTGCGGCCCCTTGGGATCGATCCCCAGTGGGTTGTTCGACCCGGTGATGTGAAGCGCGACGATGTGCAGGAAGACCACGCCGACGATAATGAACGGCAGCAGATAGTGCAGTGCGTAGAAGCGGTTGAGCGTCGGATTGTCGATGCTGAACCCGCCCCACAACAAGGTGACGATGCCGTGCCCGACGACCGGAAAGGCGGAGAACAGGTTGGTGATGACGGTCGCGCCCCAATAAGACATCTGGCCCCAGGGCAGCACGTAGCCCATGAAGGCCGTCGCCATCAGCAGCAGCAAGATCACCACCCCAAGCATCCACAGCAGCTCGCGGGGCTTCTTATAGGACCCGTAGTACATCCCGCGCAGGATATGAATATAGACGACGATGAAGAACATCGAAGCGCCGTTCTGGTGGATATAGCGGATCATCCACCCGTAATTCACGTCGCGCATGATGTGCTGGACCGAGTCGAACGCAAGCGTGGTGTTCGGCTGATAGTTCATCGCCAGGAAGATGCCGGTGATCATCATCACCACCAGCGTGACTGTCGCCAGCGCTCCGAAATTCCACAGGTAATTGAAGTTCTTCGGCGTCGGGAACGCCCCGTACTCCTTGTGCATCATGCTCAGGATCGGCAGGCGGGTGTCGATCCAGTTGAGTACCGGGTTCTTGTAGTCGCTGTTATGCAGTCCGGCCATGGTCGGAGCGTTCCTCGTTGCGGCGACGACGGCGCATGATAAGGGCGGCCCTACGCCCCTGCAACGCACCGCGGCAACGGGCTAACCTGTCGCCGGCCCTGGAACAAGTCCCCGATGAACGATGAGCCGCTCCCCTTCCCCTCCGCCGCACCCCATGCGGCGCTCCGGGCGCCCGCGCAAGCGTGGTTCGAGACGCTGCGCGACCGGCTATGCGCCGCCTTCGAGGCGATCGAGGATGCGGCGGAGGGCGCACGCTTCGAGCGCGAGCCCTGGACCCGCCCGACCGAGGACGGCGCACCCGGCGGCGGCGGGATGATGAGCCTGCTGCACGGGCGGGTGTTCGAGAAGGCGGGCGTCAACGTTTCCACCGTGGCCGGCGTCTTCAGCCCGGAATTCCGCGCCCAGATCCCCGGCGCGGCCGACGATCCGCGCTTCTGGGCGAGCGGGATTAGCCTCGTCGCCCACCCGCGCAGCCCGAAGGTGCCGGCCGTCCATATGAACACGCGAATGCTGCTGACCTCGCGCGGCTGGTTCGGCGGCGGCGCCGACCTGACGCCGATGCGCCTCGATGCCCCCGAGAGCCAGGAGGACGCCAGCGCCTTCCACGCCGCCCTGCGCTCGGCCTGCGAGCGGCACGCCCCGGGCGACTACCCGCGCTTCAAGGAATGGTGCGACCGCTACTTCTTCCTGCCCCACCGCGACGAACCGCGGGGTGCCGGCGGGATTTTCTTCGACCATCTCGACACCGGCGAGCCCGAAGCTGATTTCGCCTTCGTGCGCGACGTCGGCACGACGTTCCTTGACGTGTATTCCGCCATCGTGCGCCGGCGGATGGGCGAGTCCTGGACCGAGGCGGACCGCGCGCACCAGTTGATCCGACGCGGGCGCTACGTGGAGTTCAACCTGCTCTACGACCGCGGCACGCTGTTTGGCCTGAAGACGGGCGGCAACATCGAGGCGATCCTAATGAGCCTGCCCCCCGAGGTAAGCTGGCCGTGACGAGCAAGGGGTTCCAAACCGGCGCGGGGCTTGCTATGTGGCCGGCCACGCTCGGTGGGGCGCATAGCTCAGTTGGTAGAGCAGCTGACTCTTAATCAGCGGGTCGCAGGTTCGAGCCCTGCTGCGCCCACCAGTGAAATCGTTGAGCAATTCCGCGATTTCGTCCCGCGGATCGTCGCTGGAATTGGCATGGGGACGGCGATGCGGGGCGCCTGCTCGCGCATGATGGCCGCCAGCTCGGGCGTCGGAGCGGCCTGCGGCGGCAGCGCCGCGTGCAGCCTGGCGAGCAGGCTCTCGAACTGTTCCGGGTCGTCCATCATCGGCCCATGATTCTTCGCCACCAGCTCGGCGCCCGCCCGAGCGTAAAGCCCATCTCCTGCTCAAGCGCCTGCAAGTCCAGCTTCACGAGGTCGGCGAACCGTCCCTTGAGCACGAAATCCGGCACACCGCGGGCGAACTGCATCGCCTGATTCGTGTCGCCGCCGAAGCCGATGGTCAACTCGCCGGCGCGACGGTTGACCGTGACGCGATCCGTGGCGTCGGCCAGCATGTCAGCTAGCTGATCGCGAAACCGGCGGTGCCGGATGCCGAAATAGTCGGCGAAGCCGAGCGGGCGCGCCCAGGCCGGAATATCGCCGAGCGCCTCGGCAAGCACGGCCCGCAGCATGTCGGCGGAACACGCGAGCAAGTCGGGAAAGCTGTCGGCGTCGGCGTCGATCCACGCGCGCATCGCCCGCACTTCCGGGATCAGCCGTTGCAGGTAGGCGCGATACAGCGCCGTCCCGATCTCCTTCTGCGCCCGCCGCGCCATGCGCCCCGTCACCGAGCGGTTTTCCGGGGTCGCCGCGTCGATGTGGCAAGTCACCATCCGCTTGGTCAGGTCGGGCGGGATGGCGCTCACGTCGCGGTTGGTGGTCAGCACGACCGGCGCGTAAAGCCCGCTCGCCTCCTGATCGGTCCGCACGAGATCCGGCACATGCGTCGTGAACTTGTCGCGCGTCACGTCGTCGATGAGCAGCGGGATCGCCCCCAGCCGGTCGCGCAAACCCAGCGCCCGGTTGGCGGTGAACTGGCCGCTGCGAATCATCTTCTCGAAGCCGAACATCGAGCGCGCGGCGATCTTCGTGAACAGGGTCTTGCCGCCGCTCGACCGGCCGAACAGCACCGCGTACACGGGATAGACCCAGGGGTCGATTCCGGCCGGGATCGCCGCCTGCCGCAGATGCGGGGCGGTCGGCGCGGCGTAGAGCCAGACCAGGAACGCCCAGTAAGCTTCCACCGCCCCCGCCCCGTTGCCGAAGAACGAGGCGAAGCTGCCAAGGTAATCCACGATGATGCGGGCGTCGCTCGCGATCTCCTCAGGTGCAATCACATCATCCGGGCGCAGCCATGCCACGCCGTCCAGGGTTACGGCGGCGTTAGCGAAGTCGATCTCGGCGCGCGGGATATGCTCCTCGGTGGCTTCGGCGAGCGGGCGGCCGCGATGGCCGCGGATGACCCGCAGCACGGAGGCGGCGTTGATCAGCGTGCGTCCCGCCTTGTCCTTCGGCAGTGCCAGATCCTTCAGTTCTACCCCGAGCGCGGCCGCCGCGCGCAGCGCGTCGGTCGCGAAACCGGCCGAAACCGCCCGTGGCGCGTCATCGACCACCGCCAGCCCGGCGTTCAGCGCCCGCACGATCGGCTGCTCCTCCCACGTCAGCGGTGTGTCGCGGGCAACGGGACGCCCGTCGCGCAGCGTCACGAGGGCGTCCGTCTCGACCGGCACGCTGTCGCGCCAGTCGCGCTGGTAGTAGCGATCGAACTCCGCCCAGGCGGCGTCGCCGTCGAAGGCGACGGTGATCTCCTGCTGGCGACCCTCGAAGGCGGCGAGGCTGAGATTAGCCGACCCGGTGATGACCCGCCGCCCGGTCGGCCCCGAGAGCAGGTACAGCTTTTCGTGGCTCGGTCGGCCGCGCAGCAGCCGGAACCGCAGGCTGCCGGCGGCGACCCGGTCGAGCAAGTCGCGTCCGATGCCGCCGAGCAGCCGCGATAGCGCCTCGACCAGCGCTTTCTGATCCGCCAGCGCGTCGACGAACCCGTACGTCGCGATGGTCTGGCTGGCCTGGGTGAGCGCGAGGTGTTCCTTGGACAGGATGCGCTCGGAGCCGAAGACGATCTCGACCTCGCGGAAGCCCTCGATCAGGCGCAGCAGAAATATGAGGCTGGAGGAGAAGGTGATCGCCTTCAGTGTGTCGAAGCCGCCGAACAATTCCTGCCAGGTCGCCGGGCCTTGGCCGAGAAGTTCGGCGCGAAACACAGTCAGCGGCTTCTGGACCTGCGTCGCGGTTCCCGGGAACAGGTCGGCGGGCACGCCCTAAGCGGCCTCCAGCGCCTCTGCCAGCAGGTCCAGCGCGCGGCGCGCGAATTCGTCCATGTTGGCGACGCGATCGGTGCTGCCGGTGCGCAAGGTCAGCGCGCACGCCGTGGGACCGTCGAGGGCGATCGCGCTGTGCCCGGCCGGGTCACCGTAGCGGTTGCCGGTGGGGCCGGTCGCGCCGGTCTCGCCGACGCCCCAGGTCGCCCCGGTCCGCTTGCGCACGGTGCGCGCCAGCAACACGGCGTAGGGTTCGGTCGAGGCACGCATCCCGCCCGGAAGCGGGTCGGGGATGTCGAGGAAGGCGCGGCGGGCGTGGCGCGTGTAGATCACGCTGCCGCCGAGGAAGTAAGCGCTGGCGCCGGGGACCGCGAGGAGCGCGGCCGAGATCAGCCCGCCGGTCGAGGATTCCGCGATCGCGATGGTCTCGCCGCGCGCCCTCAGGCGGGCGGCGATGCGTTCGGCGAGCGGCAGAAGATCGTTCATCATCCCGCCTTCCTACACCCGTCCGAGGAAGACCGCGAGCGTGCGGTCGCGGCCCTGTCACCTCTCCCGGTCTTCGCAGGAGGGAGCCTCCCCGACTTGCTCCGAATCACCCTCGCGCCCCCAACCCTCTCCCGACGGAGAGGGGAAAACCACGCGCCGCGCATGGAGGAATTACAAATCCCCCAAGGCGGTTTGGCCGACAAGCGCATCCAGTCCGGAATGCGTCGGGCATGTCAACGAAGGCCCGGACAGCAATGATGCCCAAAAGGTCGGGCCCTGCCAGCGGGCGAGCCGGGCGTGGCGCTCCTGCTTGTGGCGGACCAATGCGCGGTCGTCCCGCGGGTCGCTGCGCTCGGTCAACCCCCGGCGGGCCGACCCGTTCAGAAAGCGTGATCCAGAGAACGCAGGCGAGCGGCCCCGCACGCATAGCGGGCCGTCGCAGGTGGGAAGGCGGCGCTGCCCCGATGGCGCGCGACGACGGCGCCGAACGGGCCGGCGGCTCCGGTAGCTTCCGGCCGCCCGATAAGTACATAAATTGCCGTCTTGTGTCCGATCGCGAGCGATTTCCTGCCGGAACCGCATTGACCGCGGCGCCCTCAGGTGGGAAGCTTGGTTACGCCTGACCGGGGCGTCATGCCGGGCGATCCAGGAGGAGAGAGAAATGCGCCTTACACTATCCGTCGCGACAATCGCCGCGGGAGTTCTCGCGATCGGGATGCAAGGACGTCCCGCAGCCGCGGCCCAGCCGCAGGGCTTCAGCGGCCATGCCCAATCATCCGTGGCGGGCTGCCCCTATCTCGCATGGCGCCTGGCCCTGGCCGCGAACGGGGACATCACGGGAATCGCCTACTACTCCGACCTCAGCGGCGTCAGCATGGTCAAGGGCAAAGGCGACGGTCACGGCCACTTCGATCTCACCCTTACATCGTCGATGGGGAATGGGCCGGTTGGCACAGTCACCGGAACACGCTCGAGCCGGGGCGGGATCGTGGCGAACATGACAGGTCAGGGATGCGCCAATATGCATCTGACAATGGCGCCCGTGACGGACATCAATCGTTGGACCAACTCCGGCGGCGGTGGCAGCGGCTGATCCGTCCTCGCTCACGACGGACGGACTCGTAAGGGCG
>JBDTFI010000283.1:0-2621 GCA_039938035.1 Acetobacteraceae bacterium
CCCGCGTGGTCATCGCCATCCGTGACCCGGACGCCCGGGTAAACGGGCAGGGGATCGCCGCCCTTCGCGCCGCCGGGATCGAGGTGACCGAAGGCGTGCTGGCGGCCGAGGGGGCGGAGGCGATCGCAGGCTTCGCGATGCGCCTGCGCGAAGGCCGCCCGCTGGTCACATTGAAGCTCGCCTCGACCTTGGACGGCCGGATCGCCACCTGTGCCGGCGAAAGCCGCTGGATTACGGGACCGGCGGCACGCCGGATGACCCACGCGATACGCGGCCGCCATGATGCGGTGATGGTGGGTATCGGGACCGTGCTCGCCGACGATCCCGACCTGACGTGCCGGCTGGCGGGGTTTCGCAGGGTTCCGGTGGTGCGGGTCGTTGCTGATTCCGCGCTGAGCACGCCGGTGTCGGCGCGAGTCCTGATGGAGAACGCGCCGACCTGGCTACTCGCGCGCGTCGACGCCGATCCTGGCAGGCGTGCGGCGGTCGAGGCACTTGGAGCGAGGGTGATCACGGTCGGTTCGCCGGAGACCCCGCCGGCCGACTCGCCCGGCCGGCCCGCGCCTCGCCCGTCATGGCGAGCCGAAGGCAAAGCAATCCACGCCGACCCCTCCGCGCCTGGGCCTGGATTGCTTCGCCGCGCTCGCAATGACGGCAGTGCCGCCCTCTCCGCCCTCGGCGCCGCCGGTCTCACCTCGGTCCTCGTCGAAGGCGGCGCCCACCTCGCCGCCAGCCTGCTCCGGGCCGACCTCGTCGACCGGATCGCCTGGTTCCACGCCTCCGCGATCATGGGGGGCGACGGCCTCCCTGCCATCCGTGAGCTCGGGCTTGCCCATCTCGCCGACCTGCCACGCTTCCGACGCCACTCGGCAATCGTCCTCGGCGATGACATGCTGACGATGTTGGAAAGGGCCGCCTGATGTTCACCGGCATCGTCACCGCGCTCGGAACCGTGCGCACCGTCACCGCGTTGGGCGGCGGCCGGGACATGCGCCTCGTGATCGCCGCCCCCTGGGGCGACACCGGCTCGATCGCCCTCGGCGCCTCCATCGCCTGCTCCGGCTGCTGCCTCACGGCCGTGGAACGCGGCCCCGACTGGTTCGCCGCCGACGCCTCGGCCGAGACTCTCGCCTGCACCACGATGGGCAGCTGGCGTACGGGCACGAAGGTCAACCTCGAGCGCAGCCTGCGCGTCGGCGACGAACTCGGCGGGCACCTCGTCTCCGGCCACGTCGACGGGGTCGGCCACGCGCTCTCCGCGACGGCGGAGAACGGTTCGACCCGCTGGGTCTTCCGCGTCCCGCGCGACCTCGCCCCCTTCATCGCCGCCAAGGGTAGCGTCGCCGTCGACGGGGTATCGTTGACGGTGAACACGGTCGCGGACGATACATTCGCCGTGAACGTCATCGCGCATACGGCGGCGGTGACGCGCTTCGGCGCCCTGAAGCCGACCGAGGCGGTCAACATCGAGATCGACATGCTCGCACGCTACGTCGCGCGGCTGGCGGAGTTCCGCTGATGGACGACATGAAGACGGTCAACCTCTCGCAGTACCTCAGCAGCGCCGAGGAACTGATCGAGGAGGCGCGCAACGGGCGTATGTTCATCCTCGTTGATGACGAGGATCGCGAGAATGAGGGCGACCTGGTCATCCCCGCGCAGTTCGCGACGCCTGACGCGGTCAACTTCATGATCCGCAACGCCCGCGGCCTCGTGTGCCTGGCGCTCACCCGTCAGCGCGTCGAGCAACTCGGCCTCGGGCTCATGAGCGCCACCAACGGCACCCGCCACCAGACCGCGTTCACCGTCTCGATCGAGGCGCGCGAGGGCGTGACGACCGGCATCTCGGCCCACGACCGCGCCCATACCGTCGCGGTCGCCATCAACCCCGCCTGCGGGCGCGACGACATCGTGACCCCGGGCCATGTCTTCCCGCTGGTCGCGCGCGAGGGCGGCACGCTGATCCGCGCCGGCCATACGGAGGCGTCGGTCGATATCGCGCGCCTCGCCGGCCTCGGCCCGGCGGCGGTGATCTGCGAGATCATGAACGACGACGGCACGATGTCGCGCCTGCCCGACCTCGTCGCCTTCGCGCAACGCCACAACCTCAAGCTCGGCACGATCGCCGACCTGATCGCGCATCGCCGCCGCACCGAACGCCTCGTTCGCCGGGTGTCGGAGGGGAGTTTCACCCACGTCGCGGGCGGCGCCTGGAAGCTGATCGTCTATGCCAACACGGTGGAGCACCAGGAGCATCTGGCGCTGGTGAAGGGCGACATTTCCGGACCCGAACCGGTCCTGGTGCGGATGCACGCGGTCGATCTGCTGGACGACATGACCGGCGGGCCGCACTGGATTTCCGTCCACAACGCGATGCACATGATCGACAAGGAAGGCCGTGGCGTCATCGTGCTGATCCGCGAGCACCATAAGACGGCGCTGTCAGACCGGGTGCGCCAGCTCGCGATGGCGGAGCGGCCGCCGCTGGCGCTGCGCGACTATGGGCTTGGCGCGCAGATACTGCTCGACCTGGGGATCAAGGACATGATCCTGCTGTCCAATCGCCGCCGGGTCATCGTCGGCGTGGAAGGCTACGGGCTGAACATCGTCGAACACCGCGC
>JBDTFI010000284.1:0-6797 GCA_039938035.1 Acetobacteraceae bacterium
TGGGCCTGTCGCCGCTGTTCGTCGAGCAGACCTTCGAGATCATCCAGCAGATCAATCGCCAGGGCACGACGATCTTCATGGTCGAGCAGAACGCCAACATGGCGTTGCAGATCGCCCACCGCGCCTACGTGTTGCAGACCGGGCAGGTGGTACTGTCGGGGACGGCGGCGGAGTTGCGCCAGAACCCGCTGATCCGCGAGGCGTATCTGGGCGAGATGCAGGTGGCGGCCGCCTAGCCGGGCGCTACAGCCAGTGGAAGCCGTGCGCCATCACGCCGAGCCGGCCGGCGAATCCCGCCAGCATGATGCCCAGGAGCCACCGGAAGTCGGCGCGCTCCTCGGCCACGGAGCTGCGGAACTCGGCCCCCAGAAGGTCCAGTCGACGCTCCATCCGCTCCAGTGTGGCGTTCGTGGTGCGCGCAATCCGCTCCAGGACGGCGACCCGGGATTCCATGTCGGAAGGATAGGAGCGGGGTGAGGTGGGATCAACTGGCGTGTCCGGCATGGGATGCTCCGTCGTGGGCGCGGGGCAGTCTGCCGATCATCGGTGAACGGAGGCTTACCGCGTCAGAGCCAGTGGAAGCCGTGCGCCATGACGCCAAGCAGGCCGGCGAACAGTCCGATCATGGTGCCGAAGCCGGCCAGCGTGATGCCGAGAAGCCAGCGGAAATCAGTGCGCTGCTCGGCCCCTATCAAGTCCAAGCGGCGCTCCATCCGCTCCAGCGTGGCAGAGGTGGTTCGCGCCATCTGCTCCAGGACGGCGACGTGGGTTTCCATGCCGAAAGGATAGGAGCGGGGCAGGGTGGAATCAACTGGCGTGTCCGGCATCGGGGGCTCCGCGGGAGGTTCCTGCCAGTTTGCTGGTAGCGGGTGAATGGAGGCTTACTAGGCTCGGACCCAAATGGGGCCCGGATCGCTCACGGTGTTGCCGCGATCGTGTGGATCGTGACGACCGGGCTGGCGCCGGTCGGTAGATCAGCGATCACATACGTTGCCCCGCGGCCGAGCTTGTCCGTCGGTGAGCCGGAATAGGCGGCCATGGCCTTGTCGGTGACGAGTTCCATCGCCGCGTGGTGGTGTCCCAGGGCGAGATAGTCGCACGGGCTGGCCTCGATCTCGCGCATGTGGATCGGCGAGGAGCGGTCGGTATCCCCGCCATGTGGGACGAACAGGCCGTGGCCGAGGCCGAGGTACCAGCGGCAATCGTCGGGTCGATCGGGGCAGCCGCCGAGCGGGCTGTAGTGCGGGGCGTGCTCCACCATCCCCTTGCCCCAGGCGGCGACGCCGAGGGCGGGCAGACGAGCCAGGCTTCCGTTCGGCGAGGCCAGCATCCGGACGTTGGGGATCGCGTCGAAGTCGTGACGCGCGTAGATCGCGCCGTCCTCCATGCAGTCGTGATTTCCCGGGATCATGAGGATGGGAAAGGGTTGCCGGCCGAGGGTCTCCATCGCCCAGTGAATGGTCTCGGAGGCTGCCTTATTGCTGTCGAACAGGTCGCCGGCGAGCAGCATCAGATGCGGCTGATGGGCGCGCATCGCGGCGAGCGCCGTCGCGAACGCGCCGCGAAGGTCGTCGCCGTCGAGATGGATGTCCGAGCAATGCGCGATCCGCAGCGTGTCGATCATTTCCGGTTCAGGTCACGCCCAGCCCGCCATCGACAAGCAGATCAGCTCCGTTGATGTAACTGCCGCCGTCCGAACAGAGCAGGAGCGCCGCGCCGACCAGGTCCTCGGGCGTGCCGAGCCGCCCGACCGGAATGCGCTGCTCCATCTGGCGGCGGATGGCGGGATCGGCCAGCCGGTCGCCATTGCGCGCGGTCCAGATCGTCCCCGGCGCGAGGTTGTTCACCGTCACGCCCTTGCCGCCGACCTGGCGGGCGAGACTACGGATCCAGTTGAGCTGTGCCGACTTGGTCCCGGCATAGACCAGCATCTTCGGGTGCGGGCGGAGCTGCTGGATGCTGCCGATGGCGAGGACGCGGCCCCAGCCGCGCTCGGTCATCGGCAGCAGCAATGATTGCAGCAGTTCCAGCGGCGCGCGCAGGTTGATCGCGATCTGGCGGTCGAAATGCTCCTGCGAGATCGCGTCGTAGTCTTCCAGAATCTCGATGGAGGCGTTCAGCACGAGGATGTCGACGTGGCCGAGACGATCGCCGATTTCGGCGGCGAGCCGCGTGCCAGAGCCAGGGTGGGCGAAATCGGCGGCGAACACGGTTGCCGCGCCGCCGTTTCGCTCGATCTCGGCCAGCACCGATGCGGCGTCGGCTTCCTCATCGGCGCCGGCGTGGTGGACGGCGACATGCGCGCCCTGGGCGGCGAAGCCGAGCGCGATCGCCCGGCCGATCCCGCGCCGCGCGCCGGTTATCAGGGCCGTGCGGCCCGTCAGGTCGAACATGATCGCGCCTTTGATAGCCGCCGCGCGAGCTTGGGCATCGGGTCGCGATTTGGCAAATCGGAGGTTCACAGGTTCGGCGGCGGAGTGAAGCCGCCGAACGCGCGCTCGATCAGCCCGGCGAACGCGATTGTCGTATGGTCGTCCAGGTAGCCGCCGATAATCTGCACGCCGATCGGCAGGTCGCTCTCGGGATGCGCTATCGGGGCGATCGTGGCCGGCGGGCCGTTCAGGGTCGCGACGGCGCACCACGCGAGCTGGTTGTCATAGGGGATTTTCTTGCCGTCGACGTCGAGCTGGCGCGCGTCGATGGGGGAGTGGTCGTGTGGGAAGGCGGGGGTCGGCATCGGCGGGCACAGGATGACATCGACGTCCTGAAACAGCGCCTGCATCGCGCCCGCAGTCCTTCGCGTATCCGGCTTGTCTGAATCCACGCCGGATGGCTGATCGTGATGCCGCGCAACTCCGTGGCCGGAAGGCTCAGGTTCTCCAGTCCCAATGCGCCGGCGGCCGCCTCCAGCCGCACGCGTTCGCCTGAAGACAGGTCCGCGCTGAAGAAGGCCGACCGCAGTTCGTCGTAGACTCGTGTGGTGCGCGCCAAGCTGGGCAGGTGCGAACTCGCGCGCACGACCGTGCAGCCGAGCCTGCCAAGGTCCGTGCTCAACGCCTCGAGCGCCGTTCTGACGCTCGCCGAGGTCGCGCACAGCGGATGCGCGTCGATGACCAGCACGCGAAAATCCGCCAGCCTGTCGTGGCGTGGCGGCGGCAGGGCAAGCTTGTAGCCAATCCCGTCCCACAATTCGTCCGGTCCCGCCAAGACCCCCAGTTCGAGCGCGAGGTCGGCGGCGCCGCGCGCCATCGGGCCGACCACGGACATGTCGCCGCGAACCGCGATAGCCGGGGTCGCGGGGTAGCCCGAGCCGCGCTGCGGTATGAGGTCGAGGCTGGTCTTATGGGCGAAGACGCCGCAGAAATGCGCCGGCGCGCGGAGCGAACCCGCGAGGTCCGAACCGAGTTCCAGGGGCACGAACCCAGCCGCCAGCGCGGCCGCGGCGCCGCCTGAGGACCCGCCAGGCGTGCGCCCGAGATCCCAGGGATTGTTGGTGGTGCCGTAGACGGGATTATAGCTCTGCCAATCGGCAAGCCCGACCGGCACGTTGGTCTTGCCCATGATGACCGCGCCGGCGGCTTTGAGCCGCCGCACGGTCGCGGCGTCCTCGTCAGGGCGCCAATTCCGGAAGCGTTCGTACCCCCAGGTCGTCGGCAGGCCGGCGACGTTGAACTGTTCCTTGACGGTCATCGGCAGCCCGAGCAGCGGGCGGCGGTCGCCGCGCGCGAGCGCGGCATCGGCGGCATCCGCGGCCGCCCGCGCCCGGTCGAAGTCGCGCACGACGACCGCGTTGATCTTCGGGTCAAGAGCCTCGATGCGGGCGATCGCCGCGTCGAGCAATTCACGAGCGGAGACCTGCCGCGCCGCCAGCATCCGCAGAAGGTCGGTCGCCGTCCGGTAGGCAGGGTCAGCCGACGCTTCGGCGGCAACCGCATTTGCTTGGGGCAGGGTGGTGCCCGCGGCAGTCGCACCAAGCCCGGCCAAGAAGCTGCGTCGGTTCAGATCGGGCGTCATCGTCTGCCCCTTTCTACGCGGCGAGCTTGCAGGCTACCAAAATCGGACAGGCATGCGAGCCGGCGACAACCAGGTGTCGGGAAGGTTGACCGCGCGCGGGGTGTGGTTCATCGCGTCGGGACATGTTCCCGATTTCCGATCATTGCGACGGCACGCGGTTCTTCAATCCGGGAGCCGCGCCGCGGCGGGGCGGCGCGTTGACGATCCTGCGTTGGCGCCTGCGCGGCGGACGGACGCAATGGCCGGGATCAGTCGAGAACCCGCGCTTCGTTGCGCCGCCCAAGCCTGTCGAGCCGGGCATGGTGGGCGTGAGCTTCATCGGCCATGCCACCTTCCTGCTGCGGTTGGGTGGCGTCACGGTGCTCACGGACCCGATCTTCAGCGAACGCTGTTCGCCGGTTTCCTGGGCGGGGCCGCGGCGGGTTCGGCCCCCCGGCCTGACGCTCGACGAGTTGCCGCCGATCGATGTCGTGCTGGTCTCGCACAACCATTACGACCACCTGGACCTGCCGAGTCTGCGCCGGCTGCGCGCGCGGGACGCGCCGCTGGTCGTCACCACGCTGGGGAATGGACGCCGGATCGGGCGCGCCGGCCTCGATCGGATCGAGGAGCTTGATTGGTGGCAGGCGACGCGGTTCGGCGCTCTGGAGG
Source organism: Acetobacteraceae bacterium (assembly GCA_039938035.1). Taxonomy (GTDB): domain Bacteria; phylum Pseudomonadota; class Alphaproteobacteria; order Acetobacterales; family Acetobacteraceae; genus DATFDN01. The sequence continues at coordinate 4,666 of JBDTFI010000284.1, forward strand.
TGACGGCGACGCAGGCGCGGCACTTTTCCGCCCGCACCCTGTTCGACCGCAACCGAGCCTTGTGGGGTGGCTTCATGCTGCGGACCGGCGAGAATCGCGTGCTGTTCGCCGGCGATTCGGGTGCCGGCGCGCATTGGGACGTGATCCACGAGCGGCTGGGCAGCCCCGATCTCGCGTTGCTGCCGATCGGCGCCTATGAGCCGCGCTCGATCATGGCGACGGCTCACATGAACCCGGCGGAGGCCGTGCAGGCGCATCTCGCGTTGGGGGCGAAACGCTCGATCGGGATGCATTTCGGGACGTTCCAGTTGACCGACGAGGCGATCGACGCGCCGCTCCTCGCGCTGGAGGAAGCGACACGCCGGCAGGGCGTGACGGCGTTCGGCACGCTCGAGTTCGGCGAGACGCGGTGTTTTCCGCTGGGTCTTGCAATCGCCGCCGAACCGGGCATCACCGGCCCGACCAACCAAGGACAGGAGAAACGTCCATGACCCTCGACCGTCGCTGCTTCCTGACCGCGCTGGCGGCGATCGGGCTGGCCAGGCCGGCGTGTGCGGCGACGGCGCGGAAGCTGATGCTCGGAATGCTGCATACGCTGTCGCCGGCGCCGATCTACATCGCGCAGGGACGCGGCTACTTCGCCGATCAGGGCCTCGACGTGGAGTTCGTGTTCTTCGATGCCGCGCAGCCGATCGCGGCGGCAGTGGTGGCGGGCGATCTCGACGTCGGGATCACCGCGCTGACCGGCGGGTTTTTCAACCTCGCCGAGAAGGCCGCGCTGCGCGTCATCGGCGGCGGCCTGCACGAGGAGAAGGGCGCGCAAGGGATCGCGCTGCTGGCGTCCCCGAAGGCCTACGCCGCCGGGCTGACCTCGCCGGCCAAGCTCGCCGGGCACAGCGTCGCGATCACCCAGTACGGATCGTCGTTTCACTACATCCTCGGCCGGCTCGCGCAGATCGATGGATTCGACCTCAAGAGCGTCGACATGCGCCCGGTGCAGTCGATCCAGAACATGCTCGCTGCCGTGGGGACGGATCAGGTGGATGCGACGTTCGCCATCGCCTCGCAGGCGAAAACCGCCGCCGCCGCCGGGCGGGCGCGCATCATCGCATGGATCGGCGACGTGCTGCCCTATCAGCTGACCGCTCTGTTCACCACGGAGCGGATGATCAACAGCCGCCCCGACGATCTGCACAAATTCTGCAACGCCTATCGTCACGGAGTCGATGACTATCGCACGGCGTTCTTCAGCGGTCCGCCAGGACCAGCAACGGATGCGGTCATCCCGTTGATCGAGAAATACGTCTACACCGGCGACCCGAACGCGCGCGCCAAGATACTCGCGGGCGTCAGCACGTACTCGCCGGGCGGTGCGCTTGACGTGAAGGACGTGCTGGCACAGCTCGCGTGGTTCCACGCGCAAGGATTGGTGAAGGGCGACGCGGACCCGAAATCGCTGGTCGACACGAGCTTCCTTTCGGCGCTGTGAGCCTTCGCCTGTCGGTCGAAGGAGTCTCGCACGCCTATCGGGCGCTGACGGTCCTCGATGACGTGACGCTGCACGCCGAGGCGGGGCAGGTGCTGGTCATCGTCGGCCCGTCCGGGTGCGGCAAATCGACCTTGCTCGGCATCATGGGTGGCCTGATCGCGCCCTCGCGCGGGGCGGTGACGACCGAGGGCGCGGTGGCGCCGGATTGCCTCAATGCGCTGACCTATGTGTTCCAGGATTTCGCGTTGCTGCCGTGGCGCACCGTCGCGGGCAACGTCGCCTTGCCGCTGGAGGGGCGCATTGCGCGCGCCGCGCGGATCGAGCGGGTGGACGAGGTGCTGCGCCTGACCGGGCTGTCGGAGTTCGCCCGCGCTTGGCCGCGCCAACTCTCGGGCGGGATGCGCCAGCGCGTCGGCATCGCGCGGGCGCTGGCGGTGCGTCCGGCGTGCCTGCTGATGGACGAGCCGCTGTCGGCGCTGGACGCGCAGACACGCGACCTGCTGCTGGAGGAGTTCGGGGCGATGATCGAGCGGGCGGGGACGACGACAATCTACGTGACGCACAACCTCGCTGAAGCGGTTCGGCTCGGCCATCAGATCGCGGTGCTGTCGCGCCGCCCGGGTCGGGTGCGCGAGATCATCCG
>JBDTFI010000285.1:0-3606 GCA_039938035.1 Acetobacteraceae bacterium
CACCTGAAGGACAAGACGGTTTCGCCCGACGTGCGGCTGGAGGATCTGGCCGCGCTGACGCCGGGGTTCACCGGCGCCGACATCGCCAACCTGACGAACGAGGCGGCGATGCTGGCGACACGCCGCGCCGCCGGGTCCATCGAGATGGAGGATTTCACCGAGGCGGTGGAGCGCGTCGTCGCCGGACTGGAGAAGAAATCACGCATCCTGATCCCGCGCGAACGGCGCACCGTCGCCTATCACGAGATGGGCCACGCGCTGGTCGCGTTGGCAATCCCGGGGACCGATCCGGTGGAGAAGGTCTCGATCATCCCGCGCGGCGTCGGCGCACTGGGCTATACCATGCAGTACCCGACCGAGGATCGGTTCCTGATGAGCCGGCAGGAACTGCTGGACAAGATGGCGGTGCTGATGGGCGGCCGGGCGGCCGAGACGATCATCGGCCCGGATGTCTCGACTGGCGCGGCGGACGACCTGACCAAGGCGACCAGCATCGCGCGCGCCATCGTCATGCGCTACGGCATGGATGACGGCTTGGGTCCTGTCGCCTGGGACAACGAGCAGGGCAGCCAGTTCCTGACCCAGCCGCAGGGACCGCTATGGGGACGCGCCCGCTACAGCGAGGAAACGGCGCATGACATCGACGCGGCGGTGCGTGGCTACCTTGAGGCCGCGCTGCGGCGCGCGCTCAACATCCTGGGCGAGAACCGCGCTGCCCTGGAGGAGGGCGCGCAGGCGCTGCTCACCCACGAGGTGTTGCTGGGCAAGGACATCCCGCGCCCGAAGCCGGTCTCTCTGGCCGCGGAGTAGACGCGGTCACGTCCTATTGGGTTGACCAAACGTCTCCGGGAACGTTCGCTAAGTGGACAACCATCCGGGGAAGGGTACGTCCATGCACACGCGCACTGATCTTTCGCGCCGCGGCCTGCTGGTCGGGGCGGCGGCGATGGCGCCGGCGCTCGCCTGGGGCCAGGAGAAGCCGGCACTCGGCAATCCGCCGACGGTCATCAGCAACCCGCCCCGCCAGTGGGGGCGGTTTGCCCCGCCGTCGATCTATCCCGATCCCGACATCCTGGTGATCGACCCGTCGTTCAAGCAGTACGTGGTCGGGCTCGCCGCCGTCCACCGGCTGTGGACCGGGGCCAAATGGGCCGAAGGGCCCGCGTGGTCCAGCGAGGGCCAATACCTCGTTTTCAGCGACGTCAAGGGCAACACCCAATACCGCTATATCTGGGAAACCGGGCGGGTGTCACCCTTCCGCGTGCCGTCATACAACAGCAACGGCAACACCTTCGACTACCAGGGACGGCAGATCTCGGCGCAGGATTTCTTCCGCCGCCTGGTGCGCTGGGAGCCGGACGGCTCGCTGACGATCATCGCCAATCGATACCAGGACAAGGCGCTCAATTCGCCCAATGACATCGCACCGCATCCCGACGGCAGCATCTGGTTCACCGATCCGCCCTATGGCGACCAGCTGACTGAAGGTCATCCCGATGTGCCGGGCGGTCCCGCCAATCCGGATGGTCAGGACGATCCGTTCCTGGGCAATGGCGGCATCGGGCTGATCGGCGGGGTCAAACGGGAGCTGCCAGGCAACACCTACCGCTGGGACCCGAGCGGGACGCTGGATGCGGTGATCACCGGCGATCAGCTGCCGGACCCGAACGGCATATGCTTCTCGCCCGACCACAAGACGCTCTACGTTATCAGCACGGGGGCAGGGCCGGGCGACAATGGGCACGGCGGGAAGGGCGTGATCTATGCCTTCGATGTGCAGGGATCGAAGGTCGCGAACATGCGGGTCTTCTCGGAGTGCATGGTCGATGGTGTGCATTGCGGCCCCGACGGGATGCGCGCCGATCGCGCCGGCAATCTGTGGGTCGGCTCGAACGCGCCGCTCGGCTACGCCGGGGTGACGGTCTGGAACGCGGCGGGCAAGCTGCTCGGACGCATCCGACTGCCCGAAGTGTGCGCCAACATCACCTTCGGCGGTCCGAAGCGCGACTTCCTGTTCATGACGGCGAGCCAGTCGATTTACGGACTGCTGGTCAACGTGCAGGGGGCGGCGCCGGGGTGAGAGGCAAGCCTACGCGGCCTTTAGCGGCAATTCTGAAACCACCTTTTGCTTCAGGGCCTCGATCTCCGGCGTATCCAGCGTCTCCACTTCGAGCAGTTCCTCGGCTGTGCGGTCCAGAAGGGCGCGGTTGCGCTCCAGTATCTTGACCGCACGGACGAAGGTCGATTCGACCAGCGTGCGAACCGCTTCGTCGACCGCGTTCGCGGTGTCGTCGCCGTAGGCCCTGGCCTCCGGCATCGTCGGCATGCCTTGCAGGAAGGGCGAGCGGTCGCGGTCATAGGCGACGTTGCCGAGCGCCTCGCTCATGCCGTAACGCAAAACCATGGCGCGCGCGATATCGGTGACGCGGGCGAGATCATCCGCCGCACCGGTGGAAATCTCGTCGAACACGACGTGCTCCGCCGCACGGCCGCCCAGCAGGACGGCCATCTTGTTCTCCAGCTCCGCCCTGGTCATCAGATAACGGTCTTCGGTCGGGCGCTGGATCGTGTAGCCAAGCGCGGCGACGCCACGGGAATGATCGAAACCTTATGCACCGCGTCGGTCCCGGGGAGTGCCAGGGCGACCAGGACGTGGCCGAGTTCGTGAACCGCCACCACCTTGCGCTCGCTTGGATTGATGAGCCGATTGCGCTTCTCGAGGCCGGCGACGACGCGTTCGACGGCGTTGTTGAAATCGGTCATGGACACGGACTCGGCGTGGCGCCGGGTCGCCAGCAACGTCGCCTCGTTGACCAGGTTGGCGAGATCGGCGCCGGTGAAGCCCGGCGTCAGCGCGGCGATCTCTTCACCCTTCACGTCGGCATCGAGCGTCACCTTCTTCAGATACAACGCGAGGATCTGCTCGCGGCCTTTCTTGTCCGGCCGATCGACCAGTACCTGGCGATCGAACCGCCCGGCCCGCAGCAGCGCTGGGTCAAGTACCTCCGGACGATTGGTGGCGGCCAGCAGCACCACGCCGCCCTTCGCGTCGAAGCCATCGAGTTCGGCCAACAGTTGGTTCAACGTCTGCTCCTTCTCGTCGTGCCCGCCCATGCCGTACGCGCCGCGAGCGCGGCCGAGCGAATCAAGCTCGTCGATGAAGACGATCGCCGGTGCCATCTTGCGCGCCTGCTCGAACAGGTCGCGAACCCGGGCCGCGCCGACGCCGACAAACATCTCGACGAATTCCGAGCCCGAGATCGAGAAGAACGGCACGCCGGCTTCGCCGGCGACGGCGCGCGCCAGCAGCGTCTTGCCGGTGCCCGGGGGGCCGACCAGCAAGATGCCCTTCGGTGCCCGCCCGCCAAGGCGGCCATAACTATCGGGGTCCTTCAGGAAGTTGACGATCTCGATCAACTCGTCCTTGGCCTCGTCGACACCGGCCACATCGGCGAACGTGACGTTGGTCTGCTTCTCGACGAAGACCTTCGCGCGGCTTTTGCCGATCGACATCATGCCGCCGCCGAGGCCGCCTTGGCCCATGCGGCGAATCACGAACATCCAGATCCCCACGAAGATAAGCATCGGCAGGATCCAGGACAGGAT
>JBDTFI010000286.1:0-3378 GCA_039938035.1 Acetobacteraceae bacterium
GCCGACGCCGCGTCGGGCGGCCTGCGCCCGAAATTCGCCGGCGCGATCAGGTTCGACGACGTAAGCTTCACCTACGGTGGCACCAAGGTTCCGGCGCTCGACCGGATCAGCTTCTCCATTCCCGCCGGCACGATGCTGGGCGTCGTTGGCCGCTCGGGCTCCGGCAAATCGACCATCACGCGGCTGCTGCAAGGCATTAACCGCGACTACACCGGCTTTGTGAAGATCGACGCCAGTGATCTGCGCGAGATCAACCTCCGCCACCTCCGTCAAAGCTTCGGCGTGGTGTTGCAGGAGAACTTCCTGTTCCGCGGCTCCGTCCGCGAGAACATCATCTCCGGCCGCCCCGGCCTCGCACTCGACGACGTGGTGCGCGCCGCGCGCCTCGCGGGGGCGGAGGAATTCATCGAGCGCATGCCGAACGGCTACGAGACCTACATCGAGGAAGGTTCGCCGAACCTGTCGGGCGGCCAGCGCCAGCGACTGGCGATCGCGCGCGCGCTGATCACCGACCCGCGCATTCTCATCCTCGACGAGGCGACCAGCGCGCTCGACCCGGAGAGCGAAGCGTTGGTCAACGCCAACCTGCTGCGGATCGCGCGCGGGCGGACCATGGTCATCGTCTCGCACCGGCTGTCCTCGCTCACTGAATGCGACCAGACCCTCGTGCTCGACGCCGGCAAGGTGATGGACGTCGCCCCGCACCGCGTCTTGCTGGAGCGATGCTCGGTCTACCGCCAGCTTTGGGCACAGCAGAATCGCCATCTCGACACCCAGGCGTCGCGCCACGCGACGCTGGTTCCGACCCTCGCGCAGGGCGATTGACATGGCCAAAAGAAACCCGGGCAACCTGCCCGCGTTGCGTGACGACGACGCCGCCCTGCCAGTGCTGCTGGAGTTCCAGTCGCCCTCCTCCGCGGTCATTCGCACGCCGGTTCCGCCGCTCGCGCGTCACACCATCTGGATCATCGGCTCGATGTTCGTGGCCTTGGTCGCCGCCGCCGGGCTGATCAGCGTCGATGAGGTGATAAGCGCGCGGGGCGAGGTGATTTCTCGCACGCCCACCCTGGTCGTGCAGCCGCTCGACACCTCCATCGTGCGCGCGATCAACGTGCATCCGGGGGATCAGGTGAAGGCGGGTGAGGTTCTGGCGCGGCTCGATCCAACCTTCGCCGCCGCCGATCTGTCGGCGCTGGCGGTTCAGGTCTCCGCCCTGCAAGCGCAGGTGTCGCGTCTGGGCGCTCAGAGCGACGGTCGCGCGTTCACCTACTCGGGCGAGGATCCGGCGCTGGCGCTCCAGGCGGCGATCTTCGCGCAGAAGAGGGCCGAATACGATTATAAGCTACGCAACTACCAGGAGAAGATCGACAGCCTGGTTGATCAGATCAAGCGTGCCAACGCCGATGCCGCGGGCTTCCGCGATCGGCTGGCGGTTGCGCGCAACGTTGAGCAGATGCGTCGGGAGCTGGAAAAGCAGTTCGTCGGCAGCAAGCTCAATACCCTCGCCGCGATGGACAATACCGCCGAAATGGCGCGCAACCTGCAAGGCGCCGAGCAGCAGGCTCAGCAAGGCGCGCGCGACCTCGGGGCACAGGTGGCTGAGCGCGACGGCTATGTGCAGACGTGGCATGCCGACATCTCCCAGCAACTCGCCGACGCGACGCAGAAACTGTCCGATGCGCGCCAGCAACTCGCCAAGGCGCAGCTGCGCCGCCAGTTGGTGGAACTGCGGGCCGACCGTGACGCGACCGTGCTGACCGTCGCCAAAGTCTCCGTCGGCTCGGTGCTGCAACCCGGCGAGCAGCTGTTCACCCTCATGCCGGCCGACGCCCCGCTGTCGATCGAGGCCAACATCGCCGGCAAGGACGACGGCTACGTCAATCTCGGCGATCCGGTGGCGATCAAGTTCGACACCTTCCCATTCACCCGCTACGGCATGGCGCATGGCACGCTGAGCGGCATCAGCGCCACCAGCTTCACCGGCCAGGACGACCAGCGCTCAGGGACGGGTGCGGTACCGCTGCCGGCCGGTTCCACCGAGCCGTACTATCGCGGGCGCATCACCATCGACAAGGTCGACCTGCATGGCGTCCCGGACGACTTCCGGCTGATACCGGGGATGCCGGTCGAGGCCGATATCAAGGTCGGCAAGCAGACCGTGCTGAGCTACATGATGCAGCGTGTCATGCCGATCGCGCAAACCGCGATGCGCGAGCCGTGAGTTGCGGGGATGGGTCTGCTTGACACCCTGACCGGCGCCTTCTCGCCTCGGCTCGCCCTGCGGCGTGCCGTCCGCCTCGGCGACCGCGGCCGCATCGGACCGAGTTTCCGTCTGATGTCGCGTGCCGCCCGCGCCGGACTGGCTGAAGCGGAGTACCGCATCGGTCGTTGTTACCTCGAAGGCGGCGGCGTGCCGGTCAGCCGCGCCGACGCGGTGCGCTGGCTGGGAAAGGCGGGCGAACAGGGCTACGTCGAAGCGCAGTCCCTGCTGGCGACCCTCTATTTGCATGGGCTGGTCGCGACCGCGCGCGGCCACGGGGCCGCGGCGAACCTGTTCGACAGCAACGAAAGCGCCGCCAGCCCGGATTATCAGGAAGCCGCCCGCTGGGCGCGTAAGGCGGCCGAGGGCGGTTCGGCCGATGGCCAGGCACTGCTTGGCTACATTTTGACCTCCGGTCCGGAGACGGTGCGCGACGCGGATGCGGCGCGCGAATGGTATCGCAAATCTGCCGAGGCCGGCTGCCCGCAAGGTGCGCTGGGCTACGCGCTGGCGCTGGGTCAGATGCCGGGCGGGGAGGAGCACAACAAGGAAATCGTCGCGTGGCTGAGAAAGGCCGGCGAGGCGGATCTGCCGACGGCGCTGTTCCTGCTGGGCGAGATCACCGATCGTGGCTTCTGCGTCCCGCGCGATCGCGCCGTTGCGACCGAACTGTACCGTCGCGCCGCCGAGAAGGGGCACCGCTCGGGCCAGGCACGCTATGGCCTCGCGCTGATGGAAGGCGCCGGGATCGCGGCGAACCCGGTCGACGGCGAGACATGGCTTCGCAAAGCTGCGCTGGCGGGCGATCCGGAGGCGGCGGCGCTGGTGGGTGACCTCTATGCCAGGGGCGGCCCGTTGCCGCCGAACTACGCCGAGGCGGCGATGTGGTTCCGCCGCGCCAGCGAGGCCGGCCACAAGGGCGCCTCGCGCGCGCTTGGGATGCTCTACCTGACCGGTGCCGGCGTGCCGCGTGACGAGCGCGAGGCGGCGCACTGGTTCCGCCTTTCGGCCGATGCCGGCGATGCCCGGGCGCAGATCGACCTCGCCAATCTGGTGCGCCAGGGCGCGGCGGGCGAAGACGACGCCCGGCATGCGCGGGAATGGTTCGAGCAGGCGGC
>JBDTFI010000287.1:0-3265 GCA_039938035.1 Acetobacteraceae bacterium
CGGGAGAGCAACCGTGTTGTTCGTTGCGGCTCCGCTCACCAGTTGCGTGGAGCATGCCGGCGTGCTCGGGGCGGTCAATGACGCTGCGCGCCGCCTGCGGCGGTGGCCGGCGGCCATCATTGACCGCCCCTGCGCTCCCCGGCCCGCGATGTCGCAGGGTCGGGACGAAGGAACGGGCGCATTTGGTCGAACCAAGGAACCTCCGCGGACTTGCTCAGGCGGCTTTGGGCTTCCAGTCCTTTCCATCGCGCAGCATCGCGTTGAGGGTGACGAGGAGCTTGCGCATGCAGGCGACGACGATGACTTTCGGCTTCTTGCCGGCCAGCCGCTTGGCGAAGGCGGCGATCACCGGGTTATGCCGCTTGGCCGCCAAGGCCGCCATGTACAGCACCTCGCGCACTGCCGCGCGACCCCCTTCGATGTGGCGTTCGCCACGGTGCTTGCCGCTGTCGTCGTCAAACGGCGCCACCCCGACCAGACTGGCGATCGCGCGGCGCGACAGCCGGCCGAGCTCGGGCAGCAGCGCGATCAGGGTCTGCGCCAGCACCGGCCCGACTCCGGGCACCGTGCGCAGCCGATCCGCCAACGCGCACCAGTCGTCATGTGCGGCGACCAACGCGGCCAGCTTGGCGTCAAGCGCGGCCAGGTCACGCTCGAAGCCGGCGCGCCGCGCGGCGATCTTCCGCCGCAGCCGGGCATCGCGGAGCCGCTCCAACTGGTTGGCGCAGTCGATGATCCATCCGCGCAATTGGCGGCGGACCGTCAGGTGTTCGACCAGGAGGTCAAGCTCGCGCCGGCGGCCGGGCGGCGGAGCTTGCACCATCGTCGCGGTGAACTGCGCCACGACACGTGCGTCCACCGAATCGTTCTTGGCCAGCCGCCCCTTGGTGGCCTGGGCGAAACGACGCACCTGGCGCGCGTTGAAGCAGCAAACCTCGAACTTCTTCGCCTCCAGCGCGTCGATCACCGCCCGCTCATACCCGCCGGAGGCCTCCAGCCCGACCCGGATCACCTCATGCGCGCTGAACCAGGCGGCAAGCTCCACCAGCCCGGCGTCGTCGCGGCTGACCCGATGCCGCTTGATCGTCGGCCAGAGCACTACGTCAAGCCACTGCTTGCTGACATCGATCCCGGCATACACTACCATCTGTGCCATCTTCCGCTCCCATCCTTGCAGATCCGGTCTTGGAGACCCTGCAACCGTTCGGGTTGTGAAGATTGGACAGCAGGCACCTCGCTCTCCCACGGGCTCATACCCGGGGTCGCAACGGGCTCTCCTGCCCAGGGCCGGCGTGGCGGCCGCCACGCCGGCCCACGCCCGTTGTGGCATGCTTTCGAGATACAAGGTCGCACGCGCGACAGCGCGGGCGGGTGAGGGTTGCCCCTGATCTACCTGATCGCCGGGGAGCAGAGCGGCGACGTGCTAGGTGGGCGGCTGATGGCGGCGGTGCGGGCGCGCCGGCCGGACATTGAATTCGCGGGCGTCGGCGGCGCGAGGATGGCCGCGCAGGGTCTGGCGAGCCGGTTCCCGATCGAGGAACTGGCGCTGATGGGGTTCCTTGAGGTGCTGCCGCGGTTGCGTCAACTCCGGCGCCGGCTGGCCGAGACCGTCGCCGACATCGCGGCGCGCCGGCCGGGTATCGTCGTGACGATCGACAGTCCGGGCTTCACCTTGCGGGTGCTCCGCGCCGTCGCCCCGCTCGGCATCAGGCGCGTCCACTACGTCGCGCCGCAGGCCTGGGCGTGGCGGGAGAGCCGCGTGCGGCACTATCCGGGGCTATGGGACCGGCTGTTATGCTTGCTGCCGTTCGAGCCGGCGTTCTTCGCCCGCCACGGACTGGCGGCGCGTTTCGTCGGACACCCTGTCCTGGAAAGCGGTGCCGATCACGGCGACGGCGGCCGCTTCCGCGACCAGCATGGGGTATCTCCGGGTGCGCGCGTCGTGACGCTGATGCCCGGCAGCCGGGTATCGGAAGTCTCGCGGCTGCTGCCCCTGCTGGGCGAGACATTGCGGCTTCTGCCCACCATCGTCCCGGCCGTGCCCCTCGCTGGTCCGGTCGCTCAGGCGGTGCGGGCGGGCACGGCCGCGTGGCCGGTGCCGCCGCTGCTCATTGCCGAGCAGCCCGCCAAGTACGACGCCTTCGCGGCCTCCTCGGCGGCCCTGACCAAATCGGGCACCTCGACGTTGGAGTTGGCGATGGCAGGGGTTCCGATGATGGTCGCCTATCGGGTGAACCCGCTCACCGGGATAATCGTGAGGCGGATTGCCACCGTGCGGTATGCCGCGCTGGTCAACCTGCTCGTCGCGGGAACGGGTCTCGACGCCGGGCCTGCGCTGGTGCCGGAGTTCATGCAGCGGGACTGCACGCCCGACGTTCTCGCCCGTACGCTCCGCTCCTTGCTCGACGACTCGGCGGCCGCGGCGGCGCAGCGAGCGGGTTTCCGGACATTGCTCGACGGGTTGCGACCGCCCGGTGGGTTGCTGCCGTCAGAGGCCGCCGCCGAGGCGGTGATCGAGGTCATGGAGAAGCCCTGAGGCGCGCATTCGCGCCTCCGTCTCCGCGACGGCCGCCTCCACCAGCAGGGCGGCCGCCAGCGCCCGCCGGCCCGCTGCGGCATCGACCGCGACCGGCGCGCCATCCAGCACCGCGGCGATGAAGGCGCCTTGTTCGGCCTCCAGCGCATCGTGCTCCTGCCAGGACGCCGATTCGATGCCGAAGCCGGGCAGCCCGACGATTGGCTCGCCCCGGCCGCGGGCGGTCAGGCTCAAGGTCCGGCCGACGAAATCGACGTTCACGCAGCCCTGTGCGCCGAAGATGCGCATCCGCCGTTCCACGCGGGGCGCCACCCGGCTCGCGGTGATCGTCGCGACCGCGCCGGAGGCGAAGCGCAGGCGGGCGTTGACGACGTCGCAGAGTGGGCTGGCGACCGGGGCGCCGACGGCCTCGACGGCGGCGATCGGGCTGCCGACCAGTTCGAGCACGAGGTCCAGGTCGTGGATCATCAGGTCGAGCACGACCGATACGTCGGTGCCGCGCGGCTTGAACGGCCCCATGCGGCTGGCCTCGATATAGAGCGGCGCACCGGCGCGCGCGCGGATCGCGCCGTGCCCGGCGGAGAAGCGTTCGAGATGGCCGACCTGGAGCACCAGCGCGCCCTCGGCGGCGAGCGCGGCCAATTCGTCGGCTTCGGCCAAGGTCGCCGCGATCGGCTTTTCCACCAGCACATGCCTCCCGGCCCGCAGCGCGGCAGCGGCGAGGGCATG
>JBDTFI010000288.1:0-3510 GCA_039938035.1 Acetobacteraceae bacterium
GAGGCGTTGGCCAACGACAGCGCGCAGATCGAGGTGCCGATGGCGATGATCGGCCCCGGGGAGCATTACGCGCTGGAGGTCGCCGGCGATTCGATGGTCGAGGCCGGCATCCTGGACGGCGACACCGTCATCATCCGCAAGGGCGAGACGGCGGAGAACGGGCAGGTCGTCGTCGCCCTGGTCGACGATCTGGAGGTCACGCTGAAGCGCCTGCGCCGCCGCGGCAACTCAGTGGCGCTGGAGCCCGCCAATCAGCGCCACGAAACCCGGATATTTCCGGCCGAGCGCGTCAAGGTACAGGGGCGACTGGTGGCGTTGATGCGCCGGTATTGAGGGTCACAGCTTTCACGCTGACTGGAATCGCCGCTTCACCCCTCCCCCCACAACCCCATCCCGCAAGGGGAGGGGGGACTCCTGTTTGCAGTCCCCCTCCCCTTGCGGGAGGGGGTTGGAGGGAGGGGTCATTCGATAGGGCCGCTAGTGTTACGCGTGCGAAGAACTGACAACCGCCTCCACCAGCCAGACGGCGCCCGGCAACATGACCTTATCGCCCTTCACATAAGGGGCAAGGGCGGCGCGCACCGCATCGGCGGCAGCCGCACGGACCGGCTCCGGCTGCTCTTGCAGACCCTGCTGGACCGGACGCATCGATAGGGCCTGCTGGGTCGCATCCTCGAGGCCGCCGCCGATATCGAGGTTCAGGTCGAATTTCGTGAAACGCGGCGTCGCGAACCCGGCCTGGGTCAGGATACGGATGACGCGGACCGGATCGCCGAAGGAGAGCATTCCAGGGTCTTCCGGTCCCGGGCCGGGCGGCAGGACCACATGGGCGGCCACGGCCTTCGCGGGAATCTGAATCCAGGGGTTCTCCTCGGCGGGGCGCCAGCAAGCGAACACGAGACGCCCGTCCGGACGAAGCGCGCGGCGCAGATTGGCGAAGGCGGCTGTCGGATCGCCGAAAAACATCACGCCGAAGCGGGAGAATACGAGGTCCACCGAGGCGGGGGAGAAGGCATGGGTGGTCGCATCCGCCTCGACCCACTCGATGTTCGTGATACCGACGGTTCGGGTCCGCGCAAGCTCCAGCATCGGCGCGGAGACGTCGAGGCCGATCACCCGCCCGGTCGGGCCCACGGCGCGGGCCAGTCTGGCGGCGGTGATCCCGTAGCCGCAGCCGACGTCGAGGACGACCTCGCCGGGCCGTGCCGCGGCATGCGCGAGGACCGCATCGCCGATAGGCGCCAGCATGGCCTCCATGCGGGCTTGCTCGGCCACCCAACGTTCACCGCCGGGGCCGTTCCAGAAGGCGATCTGCTGGGCGTGTAGTCCGGCTTGGCTCATCGAGGTCTCCTTCGGTCGCCGAGTCGCACTTTAGCCGGGGCTTCCCTCGCCACCAAGTTCCTTATATGTTCCTACCATGCCGCCCACAGCCGCCCTCCAGGAACTACGTCTTCGGATCGCCCGAATGGAGCGCGGCACGCCCAACGCGCGGCGGCGGACCCTGCCACTGCGCCTCCCCGACATCGACCGCACCCTGCCGGGCGGCGGCCTCGCCCTCGGCGCGCTGCACGAGGTCGCCGGCGGCGGGCCGGAGGTGGAGCATGGCGCCGCCGCCGCCCTGTTCATCGCCGGCCTGCTCGGTCGGCTGCGCGGGCCGGTGCTGTGGGCGCTCAACCAAGCCGATCTGTTCGCCCCGGCGCTCGCCGGGGTGGGGCTGGCGCCGCACCGGGTCGTCTATGTGGAGGCCGGCAACGCGGTCCTGCTGGCCATGGAGGAGGCCCTGCGTCAGCCCGGACTGGCGGGCGTGGTGGGCGAAGTCGGGGCTCTGGGGCTGACCGCTTCGCGCCGCCTGCAACTCGTCGCGGAGGCCTCGGGCACCATCGCCTTCGCGCTGCGCCGCTCCCGCCGGTTCGACGATCCGGCTCTGGATGCCCCCTCGGCCGCCGTCACGCGCTGGCGGATCGCCGCTTTGCCCTCGCTGGCGGGGGCGTCCGACATTCTGGGGCGGGCGCGCTGGCAGCTTGATCTCGTGCGCGCGCGCGGCGCCGAGCCTGGATCGTGGATCGTGGAGTCTCCTGATGCGAAGGGTCGTCTCGCTCTTTCTGCCGACCTGGCCCACCGACCGGCTGCGCCGGCGCTCCGCGTTGCCGGCTGAGACGCCAGTGGTGACGCGCGCCCACGACGGGCGGCGGCTGGTGGTCGCCGCGGCCGATGCGGCGGCGGCGTACCTTGGGCTGCATCCGGACATGCCGCTCGCGCACGCCCAGGCGCTGATCCCCGGCCTGCACATCGCCGACGCCGACCCGACGGGCGATACGGCGGCGCTGGACAATCTGGCCACATGGTGCCTGCGCTATGCGCCGCTGACGGCGGCTGACCCGCCCGACAACGTGTGGATCGACGCCGCCGGCTGCGCGCATCTGTTCGGTGGCGAGGCGGCGATGCTCGCCGACATGACCCGCCGGCTAACCCACGGCGGCATCGCCGCACGCGCCGCCATCGCCGACACGCCGGGGGCGGCGCACGCGGTGGCGCGGTACGGTGGGAAGGCTGTCATCTCCGAGGGCGGTGTCGCGCAGGCGCTCTCCCCCCTGCCCGTCGCCGCGCTGCGCCTCGCACCCGAGACGGCGGCGGCGCTGCACACCCTGGGGCTTGATCGGATCGGCCAACTCGCCGCGGCCCCGCGCGGCCCGCTGGCGCGGCGCTTCGGGTTTGCGCTGCTCACGCACCTCGATCAGGCGCTGGGGCGGATCGCCGAACCGATCACACCCATCCTGCCGCGAACCTTCGTCCAGCACCGGCTGAGCTTCGTCGAACCCCTGCTGACGGCCGAAGCCTTCGCCACGGTGATCGCCACGCTGACCGAGACGGTCTGCGTGGTGCTGGATCGGGCGGGACTTGGCGCGCTGCGGCTCGATCTGATGTTCGAGCGGGTGGATGCGACGATGCAGGCGGTGCGGATCGGCTTGTCCCGCCCGACCCGCGCGCCGCGCCACCTTGCCCGACTGCTGGTCGAACGGTTGGAGACGGTCGATCCCGGTCTGGGGATCGAGGCGATGCGGCTGGTCGTCTCCCTCGCCGAGGTGCTGACGCCGGTGCAGATCCGGACGGGGCTGATCGAGGAGGACGAGCCCGATATCGGGGCCTTGGTGGATCATCTGCGCAACCGCTTCGGCGCCGCGCGGGTCTATCGCGCCCTGCCGGTGCAGAGCGACGTGCCGGAACGCTCGGTGCGTCGCGTGCCCGCGCTCGCCCCTGAGGATCCTGCGCGTTGGCCGGACGACCTGCCCCGCCCGGCGCGCCTGCTCGCGCGTCCGCAGCGCGTGCAGGCGCTCTCGGTGCTGCCCGACCACCCGCCCGCTGCCTTCGTCTGGCGCCGCGTGCGCCACCGCATCCGCCATGCCGACGGCCCGGAGCGCATCAACGGCGAATGGTGGCATCGCGAGCGCGAGGCGATGGCGGTGCGTGACTACTGGGCGGTGGAGGACGAGGACGGAAGGCGCTTCTGGC
>JBDTFI010000289.1:0-4282 GCA_039938035.1 Acetobacteraceae bacterium
TTCACCAGGACGAAGAGAAAATCGACGATCATGTTGATCAGCAGGAACCCGAGCACGAACAGCACGGTGATGCCCTGCACCAGCGTATAGTCGCGATTGCCGATCGCGTTCAGCAGCAGATCGCCGATGCCCGGCCAGGCGAACAGCCGCTCGATCACCACGGACCCGCCGAGCAGATAGCCGGCTTCCAATCCGATCGCGGTGATGGTGGGGATCAGCGCGTTGCGAAGGACGTGGCGCCAGAGGGCCTGGCGCATACTGAGGCCCTTGGCGCGGGCGGTGCGGACATAGTCCTTCCGCATTTCCTCGATCACCAGCCCGCGGGTGAGACGGGCGATGATCGCGATCAGCCGCGCGGCGAGCGCCAGCGTGGGCATGACAAGCGAAGCCGCCCCATGCAGCCCGAAACTCGGCAGCCAGTGCAGGCTGACGGAGAACACCGCGATCAGCATCATGCCGAGCCAGAAATTCGGCACCGCGAGGAATGCGACGACGCCACCGGAAATCGCCAGATCTGGCCAGCGATCCTGCAACGACGCCGCCACCACTCCGGCCGGAATGCCGATCAGGATGGTCAGTCCGATCGCGCTCGCGGTCAGCAGCAGGGTCGCCGGAATTCGGGCGAGGATATAGGGCAGCGGATTGCCCCGGAAGGTCGTCGAATACCCAAAATCGCCGCGCGCCAGTCCGCCGATATGACCGAGATACTGCACCACCAGCGGCCGATCGAGGCCGAGCTGGACACGCACGTTGTCGATCTCCGCCTGCGTCGCGGTGGCGCCGGCGACCATCGTCGCCTCATCGCCCGGCACCGCCTTGAAGATCAGGAACAGGATCGTCACCACGCCGAAGACGATCAGCGGGATCATCGCCAGACGTGCGAGCAGGCCTCGCGGCATGGATGGCGCTACAGCCCCTCCCCCAACCCCCTCCCGCAAGGGGAGGGGGTTGGGGGAGGGGTGAGCCGCGCGATCCCGGTCATCGAACCGCCTTAGCCTGCCTTCGCGTGGCGTAGCGAGGTGAACACGATCGGCCAGACCTCCACGCCGCTCACCGTCTTCGCGGCCGCCGAGATATTCTCGTTGATCTGCAACCAGATGTACGGGTTGTCCTTCCAGATGATCTCCTGCGCCTGGGCGAGCGCCGTGTTCCGCTCCCCGGCATCGGGCGCCGTCCCGGCTTTCGCCAGCAACTGGTCCACCTCGGCGTTGCGATAGCGGCCGATGTTCCACACATCGGGCCGTGCGGCATCGTTCACGTTCGATTTGAACAGCGAGTTGAGCGCATAGAGGCCCGAGGCGTTGGACGGGTTGAAGCCGAACATCGCGAGGTCCCACCTCATTCCAGCCGCGTCCTGGCGGATGCCATCCCAGTACGACCCGCCCTCCACCTGGGTTAGCGTCACGTCGACACCCACCTGCTTCAACGCGTTCGCCACCACCTGCGCCACCGCGGCGTCGTTCGGAAACAGCCCGTTCGAGGCAACCAGCGCCAGCGCCAGCGGCTTGGCCGCGGTGAACCCGGCCTCGGCCAGCAGCGATTTCGCCCGTGCCGCGTCGAAGGTCAGCCTGGAGACCGAGTGGTAGCCCTCGGTGTTGAAGGCGAGCGGCGAATCGGGGGCGCGCGCATAGCCGAAGAACACCTTTTGCGCGATCAGCTCGACCGGCACCGCGAGGTTGAGCGCCTCGCGCACCCGCGCATCCTTCAGCCTGTCGCGCGTCAGGTTCAGCGCGAAGCCGATCGGGCGCAATCCCGGGCTGGTCAGCAGGGAAAGCGCGGCGTCGTCCTTCAGCGCGCCGACCAGGGCGACCGGAACCGCGTCGATCACATCCACCGCCTGCGTGCGAAGCGCGTTCAGCCGCGTCGCCGGCTCGGCGATATAGCGAAAGGTGATGCGCGAAGTGCCCGGCTTGCCGCCCCAGTAAGCGTCGAACGCCTCGACGACCAGCTCCTGCCCCGGATTGAAGCTGACCATCCGGAACGGGCCGGCGCCCACCGGATGCTGCGCGATCCCCGTATCGCCGTACTTCTCCAACGCGGCCGGCGAGACGATGGCGCAGGAGCCGTGCGCCAGCGTGTTCGGCAGTTGCGCGAAGGGCGCGCGCAAATGGATCACCACGGTCGCCGCGTCCGGCGTCTCCACGCCTTCCAGCGGGTCCCATAACGGGCGATTGGTCGGGTTGCGCTTGGCGTCCATCATCCGCGCGAAATTCACTTTCACCGCGGTCGCGTCGAACGGTGTTCCGTCATGGAACGTCACGCCCGCGCGCAGCTTCAAGGTCGCCGATTTCAGGTCGTCCGCCATCGTGAAGCTCTCGGCCAGTTCAGGCACGATCTTCATCGCGGCGTCGAAGTCGAGCAGCCGGTCATACAGGCACAAAGCGGCCTCGTAGCCCCCCGGATAGCCGGTGAAGCTGCCATGCGCCGGATCGAGCGTCAGCACCGCCGTGCTCTGCGCATACGTCAGATGCGAAGCCGCGCCGCCCTGCGCCAGCGCGCGCAACGAGGGGTGCAACATCGCGCCAGCGGCGATAGACGTCAGCAGCGTGCGTCGCTTCATGGCACGGACTCCTTGGGCAGCCACAGATCGCTCCAGGTGAAGATCGCCGGCGCGCCGCCGGTGTGAACGAACACCAGCACATCGTCAGTGTGGTAACGGCCCTCGCGCACATGCGCGATCATGCCGGCCGCCGCCTTGCCGGTATAGATCGGATCGAGCACGATGCCCTCGGTGCGGGCGAACAGGCGCACGGCTTCGACGCCCGCCTCGGTCGGCACGCCGTAGCCCGGCCCCACGAACCCCATGTCGTTCAGTATCTCCGCCGGCTGGATGCGCAGATCGAGGCCAAGCAACGCCGCCGTCTCGTTGGCGATCGCCGCGGTACGCACCGGCACGTCGAACTCGTCGGTCGCGGTGATGCCTTGCATCGCGAAGCCGACATTCGTCAGCCGCTGGCCGAGCACGATGCCGGCCTGCCCCTTGCCGCTGGACGACATGTACATCGCGCTCGGCCGCGCCCCGAGGCGCTGCAACTGATCGAGGATTTCGAGCGTCGTCTCGATGTAGGCGAGCGCCGAGGCGATATCGAACATCGGGTTGTCGTTGAGGATGTGCGGGCGCCCGCCGGCGGCGCGGCAGGCGGCGGCCAGCTCGTCGAGCTTCGCGCGTTGCGCCGCGACGCTCGGCGCGAAATGCACCTCGGCGCCCAGCAGATAGTCCACCAGCAGGTTGCCTTGCACGGTGGCGGGCGCCTCGCCTTGCAGCACCAGGATCGTCTTCAGCCCCAGCTTGTTGCACGCACCGACGGTCTGGCGCGCGGAGTTCGATTGCAGGTCGAGCCCGACGATGACGGTGTCGGGGTTCTCCGCCATCGTGCGGGCGAGGCGGAACTCCAGGTTGCGTAGCTTGTTGCCGCCGAGCCCGATGCCGGTCAGATCGTCGCGCTTGACGAAGATGCTCGGGCCGCCCAAGGCCCGGCTGAGGTTGGGTGCCTCTTGCAACGGCGTCGGCGTCAAGGCGATCGAAACGCGCGGAATGCGGGCGATGCGCTCGCGAATCCAGCCGTGCTCTTCGTTCACTCGTGATCTCCGTTTCCCCGCGCCATATTCGGCACGGTTCCCGCCAAAGGCAATCAGCCCTCCGCCTCCAGGCGCGCGATGTCGTCGTCGCTGAAGCCGAAATGGTGCGCGATCTCGTGGATGACGACGTTGCGGACCAAGCGGTACAGGTCCTCGCCATTCTCGATCCACTCCAGCAGGATCGGCTCGCGGTAGAGGAAGATCAGGTCAGGCTGGCGGCCGCTGTCGGCCACGCCGCGCGCGGTCAGCGGCGTGCCGCGATACAGGCCGGTGAGGTCCCAGGCGGACTCGATGCCCATCTCGTCGAGCGTCGCATCGTCGGCCACGTCCTCGACCGCGATCCCGACGCCCCCGATGTGGCGGGCGAGGGCGGGCGGGATCTCGGAAAGTGCGCGCTCCGCCAGGGATGCGATATCATCGGCGCTCGGCGGCAAGCCGAAGGATGCCTGGGTCATGGCCCGTTTGTCGCCGCTTGCACGCCGTGGTCAAGGAGGGCAGCGATGGAAAAACTGACGGAGGCGGAACGGGCGGGGCTGGGCGCCACGCTGCCGCATTGGACGTTGACGCCGGACGGCGCGACGATCCAACGCAGCTTCAGGTTCCGCGACTTCAACGAGGCATGGGGCTTCATGACCCGCGTGGCGCTGCTGGCGGAGCGCCAGGACCATCACCCGGACTGGTCGAACGTGTGGAACCGCGTCGA
>JBDTFI010000290.1:0-4468 GCA_039938035.1 Acetobacteraceae bacterium
CGCGCGGCGAAAGCAGCGACACGCCGCACACGATCGCTCCCGCCATCGCGAGGAAGATCACCTGCTTGACGATCAGCGTGTTGCGCGGATCGCCGATGCGTTCGGCGACCGCCGGGCTCGCCGCCAGGATAAGAATGTAGCCGAAGCCGATCAGCAGCCCGACGGCGCCGAGCGTCCAGCGATCGACGCTCCACCACCAGCGGCCCAGGGTCGAGGTGTCGGCGCGCGACAGCGTCGGCATCAGGCGGCCCTCTCGCGGGCCAGCCCGTCGACCAACGCGGCGAAACGCCGGCCGCGTGCCTCGAACCCGCTGAACTGATCGAAGCTCGCGCAAGCCGGCGACAGCAGGACCACCGCGCCGCTCGCGCGCGCGGCGGCAAGGGCGGCGGGCACCGCGGAGTCCAGCGTGCCGGCGATCTCATGGGCGACGCCGTGCGCGGCGAGGGTCGCGGCGAGCACCGGGGCGTCGCGCCCGATCAACAGCGCGCGGGCGACGCGCGGAAAGAACGGCGCGAGCGATGCGATGCCGCCCGCCTTCGCCTGCCCGCCGGCGATCCACACGATCCGCTCGTAACAGCCGAGGGCGCGGGCGGCGGCATCGGCGTTCGTCGCCTTGCTGTCATCGATGAAGGCGATGCCCTCGACGTGGCCGACCACGCGTTGGCGGTGCGGCAAGCCGGGAAAGCTCGCGATGCCGCGCGCCACGTCGTCTTGCGTCGCACCAAGGGCCAGCGCCATCACCGTCGCCGCCGCCGCGTTCTGCGCGTTGTGCGCGCCCGGCAGGGCAGGGGAGGCATTCAAGGCGCCCGCACCCGAGATCGTGGCGACCCGAGCAGGGCGGGTACGAAGCCAGACCGCCGTCAGGACGCTCGGCGCGTCGTCGATGCCGACAACCGCCAGATCAGCCGCCGTCTGACGGTCGAACACCGCGCGCTTGGCCGCGACGTATCCGGCCATGTCGCCGTGGCGGTCCAGGTGGTCCGGGCTGAGATTGAGCATCGCCGCCACATCGAAACGGAGGCTGGCGAGTCGCTCCAACATGTAGCTCGACATTTCCAGCACGTACACCCCGTCATCGCCCAGCAAGGGCAGCGCGAGGGCGGCCGTCCCGAGATTGCCGCCGGCCGCGACGGGAACGCCGGCGCCTTCGAGGATGTGCGCGAGCAGGGCCGTCGTGGTCGATTTGCCGTTGGTGCCGGTGACTCCGACGAAGCGCGCCGCTGACCCCGCCGCGCGGACGGCGCGAAACAGCAGCTCCGCATCCGACAGGATCGGCCAGCCCTGTTCGATGGCGAGAGTGGCCAACGGATGCGGGCGCGGCAGGCGGTGCGGGATGCCGGGGGAGAGCACGAGAGCATCCAGCCGATCGCTGGCGCGAGGTGGACGCAGTTCGAAGCCGTCCACGTGCGCGCGTGCCGCCGCCTCGTCGTCCCACGCCATCACCTCGGCGCCCATCGCGCTCAGCGCGCGCGCCACCGGCAGGCCATTGCGCCCGAGCCCGACGACCGCGAAGCGGCACCCCGCGAAGACGGGCGGAAAATCGCTCATCGGATCTTCAAGGTCGCCAGCCCGACGAGGGCGAGGATGAAGGAGATGATCCAGAAGCGGATCACGATGGTCGCCTCGGCCCAGCCCTTCTTCTCGAAATGATGGTGCAACGGCGCCATCAGGAAGACGCGGGTGCCGGTGCGCTTGAACCAGAACACCTGGATGATGACCGAGACGGTCTCCACCACGAACAGCCCGCCGACGATCATCAGGACGATCTCGTGCTTGGTGGCGACCGCGACCGCACCCAGCGCGCCGCCGAGTGCGAGGCTGCCGGTGTCGCCCATGAACACCGCCGCCGGCGGGGCGTTGAACCACAGGAAGCCCAACCCGGCGCCGATCAGCGCCGAGCAGAACACCGCGAGTTCGCCCGACCCCGGCACGGAATGGAGTTGCAGGTAGTCGGCGAAGATGCGGTTGCCGACGAGATAGGCGATCAGCGCGAACACGCCGGCCGTGATCATCGTCGGCACGATGGCGAGCCCGTCCAGCCCGTCGGTGAGGTTCACCGCGTTCGACGAACCGACCATGACGAACATGCCCCAGATCGGGAAGAACCAGCCGAGCCGGGGCATCACGTCCTTGAACACCGGGATCGTCAGCGCATCGCCGAGCACATTGTCGGTGGTCCGCATCAGCCAGTACGCGACCCCGACGCCGATCACCGCCTGCACGATCAGCTTCACCCGCCCGGGCACGCCCCGATGGCTGTGCTTGGACAGCTTCAGGTAGTCGTCAACGAAGCCAAGCAGCCCGTATCCCAGGGTGACGACGATCGCCGCCCAGACGTACTGGTTGCGCAGATCGACCCACAGCAACGTGGAAATGAGCCACGCGAGCAGGATCAGCACGCCGCCCATCGTCGGCGTGCCCTGCTTCTCCAGCAGGTGGCGCTCCGGCCCGTCGAGGCGGATCGGCTGGCCCTGGTGCTGCCTGGAACGCAACCAGCGGATCAGCGCCGGGCCGATGACGAAGCTCACGATCAGCGCGGTCAGGCACGCCGCGCCCGCGCGGAACGTGATGTAGCGAACCAGGTTGAACAGGAAGAAGTGGCTCGCGAACGGCTTGGCGAGGTCGTACAGCATCAGGCGGTCTCCACGATCTGATCGAGCGCGGAGACCACCAGCTTCATGCGGCTGCCCAGGCTGCCCTTGACCAGGACCACGTCGCCCGGCCGGATCGCCCTCGCGACGATGGCCGCCAGCGCCGCCGAATCATCGGCGTGCGCGCCGCGACGGGCGCGGGGGATGATGTCGTGCAGTTCCCGCATGAACGGCCCGCACGTGAAGACCAGGTCCGCTATCGCCGCATCGGGCGCGAGCGCGGTGTGCTCGGCCGGACCGTACGTGCCGAGTTCCAGCATGTCGCCCAGCACCGCGATCCTCCGCGCGCCCGGTTGCAGCGCCAGCACGGACAGCGCCGCACGCACCGAGGCGGTGTTGGCGTTATAGCTCTCGTCGATCAGGACAGCGGTGCCCCCGGCGACCGGGATCGTCCGGCGCGCGCCGCGCCCCGCGACGGCGGCGAATCCTTGCAGCGCGCGCGCCGCCCGCGCCACGTCCGCGCCCAGCGCGTCGGCGCCCGCCAGCGCGGCGAGCGCGTTCATCGCCATGTGCCGCCCCGGCGCGGCCAGACGCACATGCACACTGTGGCCATCGATCCACGCCTCAAGCGTGGTGCCATCCGTATCGGCGCGCGCCTCGATCAGGCGGGCGTCGGCGCTCGAAGCGGCACCGAATGTCACGATGCGCGCGTTGCCGGCCTCGGCCAGCAGCAACGGAAGGTGCGGTGAATCCGCCGGCAGCACGGCGATACCGCCCGCCTCCAGCCCGTGCAGGATCGCCGCCTTCTCGCGCGCGATCGCCTCGACGCTGCCGAGATTGCCGACATGGGCGGCGGCGATCGTGGTGATGACCGCGACGTGCGGGGCGACGAGACGGGCGAGCGGGGCGATCTCGCCGGGCTGGTTCATACCGATCTCGGCGACGCAGAACGCGGCATTCTCGGGCAGCCGCGCCAGGGTCAGCGGCACGCCCCAATGATTGTTGTAGGAGAAGACGGCGGCGTGCGTGGCCCCCTGCGCGGCGAGGGCCACGCGCAGCATCTCCTTGGTCGTGGTCTTGCCGACGCTGCCGGTGATCGCGGCCACCCGGCCGGCGAAGCGCGCCCGCCCGGCGGCGCCGAGGCGGGTCAGCCCGGCAAGCGTGTCATCGACGCGCAGCGTCGGGCCGGCGGAGGTATCGGCGTGGACCATCGCGCCAGCCGCGCCGCGCGCGAACGCCTCGGCGACATTGGCGTGCCCATCTCCGTTCTCGCCGCGCAACGCGATGAACAGATCGCCGGGTGCGAGCGTGCGGGTGTCGATCGAGACGCCGGTTGCCTCGAATGGCGTAGAGAGGGTGCCGGCGGTTGCCTCGGCCAGTGCGGCGGCGGTCCAGAGGGGTGAACCGCTCATGGCGCACCCGCCAGGAACCGAACCACCCCGACGTCGTCGAACGGCACCACCCGCGCGCCGATCGTCTGGCCCTGCTCGTGGCCCTTGCCGGCGACCGCCAGCACATCGCCGGGATGCAGATCCTCGAGCGCGGCGGCGATCGCCTGCGTACGATCGCCGATCTCGCGGGCCCGCGGGCAGGCCAGCAGGACCGCCGCGCGGATCGCCGCCGGGTCTTCGTCGCGCGGGTTGTCGTCGGTGACGATCGCGACGTCAGCATACCGCGCGGCGGCCGCACCCATCATCGGGCGCTTGCCGGGGTCGCGGTTGCCGCCGGCGCCGAACACGACGTGCAGCCGCCCGGTCGTGTGCGGACGCAGCGCGCGCAGCAGCCGCTCCAGCGCGTCCGGCGTATGGGCGTAGTCGACGTAGGCGCAGGCGCCGTTGGCCAGCCGCGCCGCCAATTCCATCCGGCCACGCACGCCG
>JBDTFI010000291.1:0-2700 GCA_039938035.1 Acetobacteraceae bacterium
GTTCGGCCAGAGCGGCGCCTTCGGGCGGCGGTTGGCGGCGAAGGCGCGCGCGCTGTCGGACGGCACGTTCTGGGTGCTCTCGCTCAGCGTGCTGACGCGCGGCGTCACCGATCTCGGTACCGCGCTCGGCGCCGCGCTCGCGCTCGTGCTCGGCGTCTGGCGGGTCCGGCATGGCGAGATGAGCCTCGAAGCGCTGCTGATCGTGCTGATGGCGGGGACCGAGATTTTCCGCCCGCTGCGCGACCTGCGCACCGTGCTGCACCAGGGCATGGTCGGCCAGTCGGCGGCGTCGGGCATCAACGCGCTGATGGAGGCGCCGGTGACCGCGCCCGTCGCGCCGCCCACGCCGCGTCCGGCGGACGCGCTCGCCCCATCGGTGGCGTTCAGCGCCGTGACCTTCGCCTATCCCGGCGCCCGCCGCCCCGCCCATCACGCCATGAGCTTCGTCGTCGCGCCTGGCGAACGCGTCGGCGTCGTCGGCGAAAGCGGCTCCGGCAAGTCCACCATCGTGCGCCTGCTGCTGCGTCTGCACGATCCCGATGCGGGCGCGGTGTGCCTCGGCGGGTGCGATCTACGGACGCTCGACCCGGACGCGGTGCGCCGCATGATCGCCGTCGTCGGGCAGGACACCACGCTATTTTACGGCACCGTCGAGGAGAATTTGCGTCTCGGTCATCCCGATGCGAGCCGGCCCGAGATCGAGGCTGCCGCGCGCGCCGCCAACGCGCACGAATTCATCCTCGCGCTGCCCGAGGGCTACGCGACGATGATCGGCGAGCGCGGGATGCGGCTGTCGGGCGGGCAACGCCAGCGCCTCGCCATCGCCCGCGCGCTGCTGCGCGATTGCCCGATCCTGGTGCTGGACGAGGCGCTGTCGTCGGTCGATGCGGAGAACGAGGCCGACATCCAGATGGCGCTGGATCGGCTGATGGTGGGGCGCACGACGCTGATCCTCGCGCACCGGCTCTCCAGCGTGATCGGCGCCGACCGCATCCTGGTGCTCGCCGACGGCGCGGTGTCCGACAGCGGCACCCATGCCGATTTGATCGCTCGCGACGGGCCGTACGCGCGTCTCATGCGCCCGCAACTCGCGGAGCGTTCGGCCGATGCCGCCATCGCCGCGCTGCCGCGCCGCGCGGATGCCGAGGACGACGCGATGGCAGCGGAGCCGCGCGCCATCACCGAAGACGCCGCCGAACTGGGTTGGCCCGAGACGATCCGCGCGTTGCTTGGCTTCGTGCGGCCGTGGCGTACCGAACTGGCGATCACGGTCCTCTGCGGCATCGGCCGCGTCGCCGCCTTCATCGGCGTGGGTGTGCTCGGCTCGCTGGCGATCGGCGCGGTGCGCGCCGGCGGAGACGCGCGGGGCTTGCTCATCGCGCTGCTCGCCGTCGCCCCGCTGGCCGGGCTGCTGCACTGGCTGGAATCCTGGCTCGCCCATCACATGGCGTACCAGCTTCTCGCCGAAATGCGGGTGCGGCTGTTCGCGATCCTTGATCGGCTGGCGCCGGCCTATCTGCTGCGGCGGCGCTCCGGCGATCTCGTGGCGCTGGCGACGCAGGACATCGAGACGGTCGAGTATTTCTACGCCCACACGATCGCGCCGGCCGTCGTCGCCATCCTGGTTCCGCTCGCGGTCATCTGCGTACTGTTCGCGACCGCCTGGCCGCTCGGCGTCGCGCTGGCCCCGTTCCTGCTCTACGCCGCCGCCGCCCCGCTCCAGGGGCGCCGCCGCATCGACGCGCTGGCCTCCTCCGCGCGCGGCGCGCTCGGCGAGTTGAGCGCGCACGCGACGGAGACCATCCAGGGTCTGGTCGAACTGATCGCGTTCGAGGCGACGACCCGACGACGCGCGTCTTTCGTCGCGCTGGCCCGGCGCTATCAGGACCTGCGCCTCGCGATGCTCGCCGACATCACCCGCCAGGGAATCTGGCTGGAGATCGCGACCGGCCTCGGCGGCCTCGCCGTCGCCGCGGTCGGCGCGCCGCTGGTGCTGGCGGGCTGGATCGCGCCGCCGATGCTGGCGCTGCTGATCCTGGTCTCGGTCGCCGCCTTCCTGCCGGTGTCCGAGATCGCTCAGGCGGGTCGCCAGCTCGCCGACACCATCGCCTCGACGCGCCGTCTGCGCGTGGTCGAGGCGGAGCCCATCGTCATCACCGACGGCGCGCGCGAGCCGCCGGTGCCGGTCGGCGGATCGGCGGTGGCGTTCGACGCCGTGACCTTCACCTACCCGGGTCGCAGCCGCCCGGCGTTGCGTGACGTGCGCTTCGACGTGCCGGCGGGCGCGACGGTGGCGCTGGTCGGCCCGTCGGGGGCCGGCAAGACCACGCTCGCCGCGCTGCTGCTGCGCTTCTGGGACCCGCAATCGGGCGCCATCCGTCTCGACGGAATCGATTTGCGCGATCTGCGGCTGGATGGGTTGCGCGAACGGATCGCGCTGGTTGCACAGGATACCTACCTGTTCAACGACACGCTGGAGGCGAATGTCCGCCTTGCGCGTCCCGACGCGTCGGCCGAATCGGTGATGCGCGCGCTGCGCCAGGCTGCATTGGAGTCATTCGTCGCCGCGTTGCCCGATGGCCTCGCGACGCGCGTCGGCGAGCGCGGCGTCGCGCTGTCGGGCGGCCAGCGCCAGCGCGTCGCCATCGCCCGCGCTTTCCTGAAGGACGCCCCCGTCCTCGTGCTGGACGAGGCAACGTC
>JBDTFI010000292.1:0-2718 GCA_039938035.1 Acetobacteraceae bacterium
AGAGCGGCAAGGCGAGATCGCAGCGCGGTGGGTCCCTGCCGCGCAGGATTTCGGCCCCCGACGACAGCGCGAGCATCGCCTCGATCCCCGGCACCGCTGCGAACCCTCCCGCCAGGCAGGCCGCGAAGCGCGGGCCGGCGCCGCGCCGCCCCCCCTGCCAGACCAGAATTCTCACGCCGCCGCCCCGAGGGAGCGAACGGCATCCGCCAGCGTCGCGCTGCCGAGGCGGGCTTGCGCGGCGGCACGGCCGGCGGCGCCCAGGCGCGCGCGCAACGCCGGGTCATCGGCCAGCCGGCGCAGCCAGTCCGCCGCCTGCGCGATGTCCGGTTCCGCCCACAGCGCGCCAGGAACCGCGTAGACGCCGCGCGGATCGGACGCGGGCACGAGGCGATAATCGATCAGCGCCGCGCTTGTGTCATCCATGAAGGCCATGTTGCCGGACCAGCCGGTGGCGACGACGGGGCGGCCGAGCAGCATCGCCTCGGCGGGCAGCAGGCCGAACCCCTCGCTTCTGTGCAGCGACAGCACGATGTCGGCGGCGGCGGTCAGCGCGAACGCCTCGGCGGCGGGAAAGGTGCGCGTCTCCAGCCGGATGTTCGGGGCATCCGCCACGGCGGCAACAAGGCGCGCGAAATCGGCCGGCGCGTGCGCGGGATTGCCGACCTTGAGCACGAGCAGCCGATCCGCCCGCTCGGCGAACGCGGCGCGAAACGCGGCGACCGCCGCCTGTGGATTCTTCCGCTCGAACGATGACGCGAGGTTGAACCCGACAAGCACGATGACCGCATCCGCCGGCAAGCCGAATGCCGCGCGATCCATCGCCGCGGGAACCGGCGGGGCCGCCGCCAGCGGATGTGGGACGGTCCGCACGCGCCCGTCCAGAAGCGGTGCGAGCGCCGCCGCGGTGAAGTCCGACGGCGCCCACGCCTCATGGACGAAACGCGCGCCGATGCGCCACTCCGGCCCGACCACTGGCAGCTCCCACGCCCAGTAACCGACAACACGCCGTCCGCGCACCAGCGCGCGCGGCAAGCGTGCAAGGACCATCGGCAGCATCGGCGCGTTGACGTGCAGCACCAGCGCCGCGTCGTGGGGCGGCTGTGTCTTCGCCGCTACGAACGCCATGTCGGCTTCATGCACCGGAAGCAGCACACCGATGTCGAGCGGCCAGTTCGGGATGCCCAGCGTGTCGAGCGCCCGCACCATCAGCCGCGCACTCTCGCCAAGCCCCGAGGCGCGTGTCAGCTCTCCGGCGACGATCACCCCACCATTCGCGGCGGGCGCCGGATGGGCGATGCGCGGCGCGAGCAGCGCGGCGGCGCCGACGAGCAGCCGGCGGCGTGGGGCGGCGGGAAGGGCGCGCCATGCGTGATGAAACCACGGAAGGGTGGTCATGCGATCCTGTGCGGGAGAGTGTCGCCACGCCGGCCGGCGGTTGCCGCTCCATGCGATCGGTATAAGGTGCGGCGATGCCCGACACCACCGCGCTCGCCAACCCCTCCACGACCGAGCTGCTGGCGCGGCTGGTGGCCTTCGACACGACAAGCCGGAACTCGAACCTCGCGCTGATCGACTTCATCCGCGCCTTTCTCGACCGCCACGACGTGCCCTACCGGGTGAGTACGAGCGCGGACGGCGGCAAGGCCAATCTCCACGCCATCATCGGCCCCCGCGAGCCCGGCGGCATCGCGCTGTCCGGGCATGTGGACACCGTGCCCGTCGATGGGCAGGCATGGAGCACCGATCCCTTCACGCTGCGACATGACGGCGGCCGGCTGCATGCGCGCGGCGCCTGCGACATGAAGGGCTTTGTCGCCGCCTTCCTGTCCGCGGTTCCGGCCTTGCGGGTGCGCCGGCTGCCCAAGCCCTTGCATCTGTTCATCACTTATGACGAGGAAGTCGGCTGTTTCGGCGCGCATCGCCTGATCGAGGATCTCGTGGATTCCGGTCTGAGACCCGCCTTGTGCATCGTCGGCGAGCCCTCCGGGATGCAGCCCGTCCTCGCCCACAAGGGCAAGCTCAACCTGCATGTCCGCGTACGCGGCAAGCCGGGCCATTCGAGCGATCCCGCGAAGGGCGTCAACGCGATCCATGCCGCGGCCGAGGCGATCGCCTATGTCGCCGCCGAGGCGCGCCGCTTCGCCGCCGAAGGGCCGTTCGAGGACGGCTTCGATCCGCCACACACCACGACCCATGTCGGCACGGTCCACGGCGGCACGATCCTCAATATCATCCCGGAACGCGCGGAATTCGTCATGGAATGGCGCAACATCCCCGCCGACAACTGCGACCGCGAGGCCGAGCGGCTGAAAGCGCATGTCGCGCGCGCGATCGAGCCGGCGATGCACGCGGTCAGCCCCGACACCGGGTTCAGCTACGAGATGCTGGTTTCCATGCCCGGCATGTCGCTGCCGCCCGAACATGAACTCGCCTCGCTTGTGAAGCAGCTCACAGGTTTCAACAGCGCCGGCAAGGTTAGCTACGGGACGGAGGGCGGATTTTATCAGGAGGCTGGCATCCCCACGATCGTCTGCGGTCCCGGTCACATCGCGCAGGCGCATCAGCCCGACGAGTGGATTGCCGAGAGCGAACTTGCCGCCTGCGACGCCTTCATCCGCCGGCTCGCCGACCGCCTCGCCGCGGATTGAGCATGATCGATGCCACGCCATCCACCGTGCCGCGCTTCGACGTGCGGCTCACCGCACCCGATCTGCGGCC
>JBDTFI010000293.1:0-14556 GCA_039938035.1 Acetobacteraceae bacterium
CCGAGGGCGAAGGCCTGCCCGAGGCCATTGCCCGGAACATAGCCAGCAGCACCATGGCCCGACACCGACGCCGCCGCGCCACCGGCCGCCATGAGGCCGGCGATCGGTGTGCCGTCCGCGCGAAGCACGCGCGCCATCTCGTCCACGCGCAGCCCGCCCTGCGTATGCGCCAGAGCCCCGGTGATACGCGCACCGTATAGTGGCAGCCCGAGCGGCCGGTGAAGTCGGGTACGACCGAAGGGATCGGCGCTTCCCGCCGACACCATCCCGTTGAAAGCCATGATAGTGCCGGCGAGCGCATCCATTGGCAGGCCCAGGACGACCGCAAGCGACTCGACCGTGGGCGCCTCGGCGACACAGCCGCGCGCCACCGCCTCTCGATATGGTCCGAGCCGCAATGCGGCTTCGTGGATCGCGGAATCGTACACCTCCGCTGCCCATCCCCCGGGTTGGGAGAGAACCGAAGCGGCAAACTCGGAAGGGCCCATTGTGTCGTCGGCGAAGCGCACGCCCGCGGAATTGACCACGATGGCGCCGAGGGTTGTCAGGCCCGGTCCGAGGCGACCCTTGCCGTCCACCGTCGTATGTCCCTGGCCCTGGTAGCTGTCCATGAACAAAAGCTCCGCGCCGAGCGCCGCGCCCCACAGTATCGCGCGTCCGTCGTTTGATCCGCTGCCGATGCGGATGGCGCGTACGACCTCGGGAATGAACCGCGCGAGCATGTCCGCGTTGGCGGCGAAGCCGCCGCTGGCAAGTACCGTCAATGGCGCGCGGACGATACCGGCGGATGATGTGACGCCACACACGCGAGCTTGCTCCGTCACCAGCGCTTGTACCGTCGTGCGCATGAAACACGAGATGCGGCCGTGCGCGCGGACCGAAGCGAGCAACTGGACCGTCAGCTCCCGCCCACTCTCCGCCGGCGTCGCGTGCAGGCGCGGGACGGTGTGGCCGGGCACATCCAGCCATTGGACAAGATGGAGGTCCAACCCGGCGGACGCGGACAGGAAATCCACGACATCGGCGGACCGCGACGTCACGGCACGCAGCACCACTGCATCGACCGCGCCGCCCGTCTTGCGGCGGATGTCGGCCTCCCACAGTTCGGGACTGTCGGCGATGCCCAATGATGCCTGAAAGCGTGTCCCCGCGCCGGGAAAGAGGCCGCCGCTGACCGCGAGGTTCGAGGTCGAGCCGTCCTCGGCCTCGATCAGCGCGATGTGCGCGCCGAGGGTCGCGGCGCGCAAGGCGGCGATCAGGCCGGCGGCACCCGCGCCGACAACGACGCCGTCAAATTCGTCAACGTTCAGCATGCGCGCTATGCCTTCGATGCAAGCTCGAGACCACTTCCAGCAAGGACGATCACCGTGACATCATGCGATTCGGATGCAAAGCGCCATTTCGATGCCACGATCGGAGGCATTCCGGACTCGGTGGCCCTGTTGCGGCGGCTCGCGCCGGGCGCCTTCGCCGCTTATCTCGCGGCACGCGCGGATATCTATCGCACCGGCGAACTCGATCCGGCGGCGAAGGAACTCGTCTTCCTCGTTCTGGACGTGGTGGCGGCCCACGAGGGCGGCGCCAAGGCACACGCCGCCGCCGGCATGAAAGTCGGTTTGACGCCCGGGATGATCATGGAAGCGCTGGCGATCGCCATTCTGGTGCACGGCCATCACATCTGGGCGAATACCGGCGCGGCGGTGATGCGCTATGTGGAGGAGCTGGCGTCAGCGCCCTGAACCCGGCCGCGCGGCACCGAGTCCAGCAGCCGGCGCGTGTACTCGTGGCACGGCTTGCCCAGCACATCCGCCGTCTTGCCGTGTTCGACGACCACGCCGGCGTTCATCACCGCGACCTCCGAGCAGAGGTGATGCACGAGCGCGAGGTCGTGGCTGATGAAGATCATGGTCAGTCCCAGAGAGTCGCGCAGCTCCATCAGCAGCCGTAGGATCTGCGCTTGCAGCGACACGTCGAGCGACGAAACGGGTTCGTCGGCGACGAGCAGTTCGGGGCGCATCGCCAGCGCGCGGGCGACCGCGACGCGCTGGCGCTGGCCACCGGATAGCTCGTGCGGGAAGCGGCTCAGGAAGTCGGCGCCGAGTCCGACCTGTTCGAGCAGGGCCACTGAATCGCCCGTGCGCGCGCCGCGCGGCACGCCGGCGAGCCCGAGGCTTTCGGCCAGGACGCGCCGGACCGACTTGCGCGGGTTCAACGAGGCGGTGCTGTCCTGAAACACCATCTGAATCCGGCGACGGAACGGGTGCAGTGCCCGCCCGTCGAGCGCGCTGATGTCGGCCCCATCGAAGCGGACCGTTCCCGACGTGGCGGGTTCAAGCCGCAGGATGATTTGCGCCAAGGTGGATTTGCCGCACCCGCTTTCACCCACCAATCCGAGCACGCTGCCACGGTCGACGGACAGGCTCACGCCATTCACCGCATGCAGCTGCCGGCGACGGCCGAACAGACGCGGCAGCACCCGGCGCTCCAGCTCGAACGTCTTGACGATGCGATCAAGCTCAAGCAACGGCATCGGAAGCCACCTGCCAGCAGGCCACGTCATGCGTGCCGTGTCGCACCGCCAGCGGCGGTTCGCGGTCGCAGACATCGACGCGTCGCGGGCAGCGCGGCGCGAACGGGCATCCCGGGCCGAGCAGACCCGGCACCGGCGCGGCACCCTCGATCGGCGCCAATGTGCCCGGCGGATCGGTGAGGCGCGGAATGCAGCCGAGCAGCGCCTGTGTGTACGGCTGTAGCGGATTGGCGAACAACGTCCCGATCGCCGCCGCTTCCATTTTCATGCCGCCGTACAGAACGACCGCCCGATCGCAGACGTCCGCCATCAGGTCGAGATTGTGGGTGATGAACAGCAGCGTCAGGCCGAGCTGTCGGCGCAAATCGGCCAGCAGACGCATGATCTGCGCCTGCACCGTGACATCCAGCGCGGTAGTCGGTTCATCGGCGATCAGCAAACGCGGACGGCAGGCGATCGCCATGGCGATCAGTACGCGCTGGCGCATGCCGCCGGAGAATTGGTGCGGATACTGCGACAGCCGCGAGCCGGGGTCGGGGATGCCAACCAGCGCCAGCGTCTCCACCGCGAGGTCGCGTGCCTTGTGCCGTCGCAGGCCACGATGCGCGGCGATCACGTCGATTAGTTGGGTGCCGATGGAGAACGCGGGATTGAGCCCCGACAACGCATCCTGGAAGACGATGGAAATGGCGCTGCCGCGCAGCCGGCGCATCGCCGCGGCATCGGCGTGGGTCAGGTCTTGCCCGTCGAACCGAATGCCGCCTCGCGTGATCCGCCCCGGCGGCGTCAGCAGGCGCAGAATCGCGAGCGCGGTCTGGCTCTTGCCGGAGCCGGATTCGCCGACCAGCCCGACCGCCTCGCCCGCCTCGATCGCGAAGCTGAGCCCGCGCACCACTTCCACCATGCGCCCGCCGACCGGAAAGCCGATGCCGAGGTTCTCGACTTCCAGCAGCGCCATGCTTCAGGCCACCAACTGGCCGGTACGCGCTGCCTTGCGTGGGTCAAGCGTGTCGCGCAAGGCGTCGCCGAGCAGGTTGAAGCCGATCACCGAGAGCGAAATGGCGAGGCCCGGGAACACGAAGGTCCACCACTCGCCCGTGAAGATGAAGTTTCGCGCGTCCGCCAGCATGTTGCCCCAGCTCGGGTTCGGCGGTTCGACCCCAAGGCCGACGAAGCTGAGCGAGGCTTCCACCACGATGCCGACCGCGATCAGCAAGGTCGCTTGCACGATCACCGGCGACAGGCAGTTCGGCAGCACGTCGCTAAGCATGACCGCCAGCCGCCCCGCGCCCTGCATGCGCCGGGCGCGGACATAGTCGGCACGGAACTCCACCAGGGCACCGCCATACGTCACCCGCGCCAGGGACGGGATGTAGAGGATGCCGACGAGCAGCACGATCTTGCTTTCGTTCGGCAGCCGCCAGGGCCCGATCGGCAGCGGCCCGACCCCGACGATGCCGACGATGGCGATCGCCCAGATCAGCAGCGGGATCGAAGCGAGCGCGTCCATCGCCCGCATCGCCACCTGCTCCCACAAACCGCGGGTGTACGCCGCGGTCAGGCCGATCGTTATGCCGCCTATCAATCCGATGGCAACCGCGAGCAGGCCCACGCTGAGCGACGGCCGCGCGCCCCACAGCACGCGGCTGAGGATGTCACGGCCCGCCTGATCGGTGCCCATCCAGTGCGCCGCGGACGGCATCGCCAGCTTGTCGGCGAGGTCCACCAAAAGCGGGTTGTACGGTGCGATCCAGGGCGCTGTGATCGCGATCACGGCGACGGCGGTGACCAACACGGCACCCACCAGCCCGGCGGGCCGGCCAAGCAGCGTGCTCATTCAGCCAGCCTCGGGTCGAGGACCCGATAGAGGATGTCGGCCGCGAGGTTGGCGGCGAGGAACAGCGCGGTGAACACCAGCACGACGTCCTCGATCGCCAGGTAGTCGCGGCGCATCACCGCGTTCAGCAGTGCGTGCGACATGCCGGCGATGTTGAACACCTGCTCGACGATCAGCGCCCAGCCGAACATGTAGCCGAATGACATCGCCGCCACCGTCACGACCGGCGACAGAGCGCATTTCAGCACATAGACCAATATCCGCCGCCGCCCGAGCCCCATCGCGCGCGAGACCCGCACATGATCGGCCGCGAGCACCTCGCCAACGGAGGAGCGGGTCATGCGGCTGATGATCGCGACGTAGTAGATGCCGAGAGCGACGGCCGGCAGAACGAGCGAACGCAAATGCGGGCCGAGCCCCTCGCTGATCGGCTCATAGCCGCCGGCCGGGAACCAGCCGAGCCCGACGGCGCCCCAGGCGATCAGCATCAGGCCCAGCCAGAAACTCGGGATCGACACGCCAAGCACCGCGAGGCCACGTGCCAGGTGGTCGATCCAGCCGTCCTCGTAGAATGCCGAGACGATACCGAGCGGGATCGCCAGCCCTAGCGCCAGGATGAACGCCAGCACCACCAGTTCCAGAGTGACCGGCAGCGTCTGGCCGATCTCACGGGAGATCACCGCCCCGTCGATCACCGAGACGCCGAAATCGCCGTGCGACACCCCGCCGATCCACCTCGCGTATTGCTCGATCAGCGGCCGGTCCAGGCCGTGGTCATGGTCGAACTCGGTGATGTCGCTGTCCGATGCGTCCGCGCCCAGGACGACGCGGGCCGGGGAGACCGGGATCGCATGCACCAGGGCGAACAGCACCACGCTGACGATCCACAGGACCGCGAGCGAGCCGACGAGGCGATTGGCGATGGCCCACATGCGCCGATCGTGATCAGCCGAACGTCACGTCGCGCACTTCCATGGTCAAACCGGCATTCGGCTTGAAGTCCTTCACCTCGCTCCGCCATGCGTTCGCCGTGACGACGAAGCCGAGCCAGACATTGGGGCTATCCTCGACGAGGATCGACTGAATCTGCTTCAGGATCGGATCGAGACGCTTCGAGTCGGTGTATTTGTAGCTTTCCGTGATCGCCGCATCGAGCGCGGGGTTGGAATACCCCGTGGCCTTCGACATGATCTGGCCGGGCGTGTAGTTGATCTTGATGAGGAAGGTCGGATCGCTCGGTCCCATCAGCGGCATCATCGAGGCGACCTGCGTGCCCGCCATCGCGTGCGCGAGTACCTGCGGCTGCTCCATCAGGGTGATCTTCATCGTGATCCCCACGGCGGCGAGTTGGGACTGAATCACCACGGCGGCGTCGCGCTGGTCGAACAGGTAAGGCAGCGACAGCACCAACATCTCGAACTCCGGCTTGGCCGCGTATCGCGACTTCGCCAGATAGGCGCGCGCCTTCTCCGGGTTGTACGAGACCGCCGCATCGGCGTCGGCGTTGTAGTAGGACGTGACAGTCGCCGCCGGTGTGGCGCTGGCATCCATCAGCCCATAGAATACGTCCTGCGCGATCTTCTTGCGGTCGACCCCGCAAGCGACCGCCTTGCGGAAATTCACGTCGTCGAATGGCGGACGCTTGTTGTTGATTTGCATGAACCACATGCCGCCGACCGCGACCTTGCTGCCGGCCACGATCCCCGGCTCGGTCTTCAGCCGCTGGAAGTCGCGTGGCGGGGGGGCGCTGATGATCTGCGCCTGCTTGGTCATGAGGTAGGCAACGCGGGTCGCATCTTCCGGCACGATCTTCGCCACCAGCCGATCCCAGGCCGGCACGCCCTTGCGCCAATAGTTCGGATTTTTCTTCATCGTGATCTGGCTGTCCTTCTGCCAGTCCACGAAAATGCCCGCGCCGGTACCCACACCAATCGGCGTATTGGCGAAATAGGCGTTGCCCTCGGCCTCCCGGCTACCCTTGGGAAAGACGCCCATGAACTTGGTCATGTATACCAGCCATGGGCGGAACGGCTGGCGCATCTTGAACACCACGCGGGTCGGGCTCTCGACCACGACCTCCTCGATCGGCGCGAACTGCGCGCGCCGGATCGACTTGTTCGCTGGGTTCAGCATGTAGTCATAGCTGTACTTCACGTCCTCGGCGCTGAACTTCGCGCCGTTCTGAAACGCCACGTCGTCGCGCAGATCGAACGTGAAGGTCAGCGCATCGTCCGATATCGTCGGCATCTTGTAGGCCAGCGACGGGACCGGGTCGCCGTTCACATCCACATCCAACAGGTTCTCGAAGATCAGGTTCGAGATCGCCATCGCATCGTGATTGGACGTCACGATGGGGTCGAACGTCGTCGGATTGTTGGGCAACGCGATCGTAAGCGTCTTGTCGGCGCCGAGCGCGATTCGCGGATCGAGGAGTCCCGCACCGGCCGAAGCGGCGGCGGCCCCAAGAAGAGTGCGACGGCGTAAGTCCATAAGCGATCCTCCCTCGTCACGCCGCGAAACGACGATGACGCTCGGCGGCCGGCGCACAGCGCACCAGGCGTCCATCGGCCACCGGCACCAATGCCTGCGGCGTCTCCCAGCATGCAGGCTGCGCCACCGGACAGCGGCCGGCAAGATAGCATCCGCGGGGCAGATCGATCGGGCTGGGGATTTCTCCGCTCAGCGCCTCGACCACGGCGCGATCGACTCGCCGGTGTGACGGGTCGGGTGTCAGATGGGCCGCCAGCAGCGCCTTTGAATACGGATGCAGCGGCGCCCCGAAAATCTGCGCGCGCGTGCCCAGCTCGACGATCTGACCGAGATACATGACCGCGACGCGGTGGCTGAGATGTTCGACGGTGGACAGGTCGTGCGAGATGAAAAGGTAAGACATCCCCAGCCGGGCCTGGAGGTCGCGCAGCAGCCGGATGACGCCGACACGGGCGAGCGGGGTCAGCGCGGAGGTCGGTTCGTCCAGCACGATCAACGCCGGCTCCACCGCGATCGCGCGGGCGATGCTGACGCGCTGCTGCGCGCCCGCGCTCAATGCGCCGGGCCGTCGTTTCGCGGTGTCCGGTGGAAGGTCGACCAGGTTCAGCAATTCGGCGATCCGGCCTGGCCCGGCCGAAGCCTCCAGTCCCTCCGCCAATATCTCGGCAACGCTCCAGCGTGGATCGAGTGCGTCGAACGGGTCCTGGAACACCACCTGCATCCGCCGCCGCAATCTTCTCAGTTCGGTGGGCGAGGCTTCGGTGACCGACCGTCCATCGAAGATCACGCCGCCGCCGTCCGGCTCCACGAGTCGCAGCAGCGCGCGCCCGACCGTGGTCTTCCCCGATCCACTCTCGCCCACGAGACCAAGGGTTTCGCCGCGGCGGATGGTGAAGCTGACGTGGTCCACCGCCTGCAAGGTCTTGCGTTCGCGGCGCAGCGGAAAGATTTTCGAGAGGTCCTGGACCTTCAGCAGGGGCGCCTCGGCATCGGCGATCGGCTCCGGCGGCGCCTCGTGGCGCAGTGCCAGCACCGTGCGGCTATACGCATCCGCAGGCGCGGCGAAGAACGCGCGCGTCGGCGCGTTCCCGACGATGCGGCCGGCCTGCAACACCAGCACCCGGTCGCAATAATTGGCGATGATGCCGAGGTCCTGGGTGATCAGCAGCACCGCCGATCCCGCCTCGCGAGCGCTGCGCCACATGTCGTCGAGGAATTGCGCCTGGATGGTCACGTCCAGGCCGCTGGTCGGCTCATCGGCGACCAGCAAACGCGGGCCGGAGCCGAGCGCCATCGCGATCAGCACCCGCTGCGCCATGCCTCCGCTGATCTCATGTGGATAGGCGTGCGCGCGTCGCTCCGGATCATTCAGCCCCAACGTGCGCAGCAGCCCGACGGCCCGCTGATGGGCGCTTGCCTGTGTCATCGGCCGATGCGCGCGCAAGGTCGCGCCGATCTGCTCGCCCACCGGATGAAGGGGACTAAGAGACGCGCGGGGATTCTGTACGATCAGGCCGATATCGCGCCCTCGTCGCTTCCGCAGCGCGCTCTCGCCGAGCGACAGCAGATCGGTGCCGTCCAGCACGACGGTGCCGTCGAGGATGCGCCCGGGCGCGCGCGTGAGCCCGAGCAGCGCCAGACCGAGCGCCGATTTGCCGCTGCCGGATTCCCCCGTCAGGCCGACGATCTCGCCGGTCGCGATATCGAGGTCCACGCCGTCGACCGCCGGCGCTCCACCGTAGCTCACCCGCAAGCCACGCACTGATAGCAATGCGATTGGGTCGTCAGGCGGCATAGCGCCGCTCCAGCCCGTTGCCGAACGCCGCGTAGCCGAACACGGTGAGCGAGATGGCGAGGCCGGGGAACAGCGACGGCCACCATTCGCCCTGCACCATCTGGTCCGCCCCGGCGGCGATCATCAGCCCCCATTCCGGCGTCGGCGGGCGTACGCCCGCGCCGACGAAGCTCAACCCCGCGGTCAACAGGATCGCGAAGCCGATGGTGACGGACGCCTGGATCAGTGACGGCGCGAGTGCGTTCGGTAGCACGTGGCGCAACGCGATCGCGGCCTCCGACTTCCCCAGCGCTCGCGCCGCATCGACGAAGCCGCGCTGGCGCTGCGTCAGCACCTCCGCGCGCGTCAGACGCACGTAGATCGGCGTGTAGAGCAGCGCCAAGGTCAGGATGATCGTGGTGTTGCTGCGTCCGGCCAGCGTGACCAGGATCATGCCCGTGATGAAGACCGGAAACGCCTGCACAAGGTCGGAGAC
The DNA here is from genome assembly GCA_039938035.1 of Acetobacteraceae bacterium. Taxonomy (GTDB): domain Bacteria; phylum Pseudomonadota; class Alphaproteobacteria; order Acetobacterales; family Acetobacteraceae; genus DATFDN01. Next base: position 9,128 of record JBDTFI010000293.1, read on the forward strand.
GCGCATCACCAACCCGGCCATCCACGGCCGCCCGGCGCCGCCGAGGAGGCCGAGGAGACTGCCCAGCACCAGAGACACCACATTGGCGCCGACCGCGATCACCACATCCGTACGCGGAGCCGCGAGCACGCGGGAGAACACGTCGAGCCCGGAATCGTCGGTGCCGAACCAATGGATCGACGGATGCGTTTCCCCGGTGACGACGTCTACCAGCAGGCCCGGTACCGCGGCAAGCGCAGGGGGCGGCTGTCCGATCTCCTCGCTCGGCCTGCCGATGTCGTACGGCGCCAGCCACGGGCCGATCAGCATGAGCACCATCGAGAGCATGACGACGCCCAGGCCAAGGCGGAACAGCAGGTCCGGCATCGGCTGGCGAAAGCGTGCCCGCGCATCCCCACCGGTACCGGCGCCGGCGAATTCCAGCGCCTCGCTCATGCTGCGAGCCTCGGGTCGAGTACGGCGTGCACCACATCCAACGCCAGATAGACGAACAACGAGATCGCGGCGATCACGAGCACCACGCCCTCGATCGCCGGATAGTCGAAGTCGAGCACCGATTGCACCGCGTATTGCCCGATGCCGGGCAGCGAGAAGACGGTTTCGATCAGCACCGCGCCCCCCAGGATGTAGCCATACAGCACGCCAAGCAGCGTCAACGCGGGCGCGAGCGCGTTTTTCAGCGCGACGCCGGCGATGCGGCTCGGCGCCAGTCCGCTGGCACGCGCATACAGCACGTAGTCCGCGCCCAGCACGCGCACCATGTTCTGGCGCACCATCTTGATGATCGGTCCGGTCAGCACGAACGCCTGGGTGGCGACCGGCAGCATCAGGTGATGCAGCCCATCCCAGAAGGCACCCATATTCTCGGCAAGCAGCGAATCCACGCTGATGAACCCGGTCACGAAGGGCGGCGGCGTGGACATCGGATTGAGCCGCCCGAGCGGCGGCGGTGCCCAGCCGAGTTGGCCGAAGAAGATGTAGATGAACAGTAGCCCCCACCAGAACACCGGCTGCGAGCCGGCGAACAGGCTGTAGGCGAAGGTGGCGCTGTCGGCGACGCCGCCCGGGCGGATCGCGCACAACATGCCCAGCGGCACCGAGATCAGGAAGGCCAGCACGAAGCTGATGCTGATAAGCTCGATGGTGACGGGCAGCCGGTGACGAAGCTCGCTCGCCACCGACGATCCGCTGACCCACGACGTACCCAGATCGCCCTCCAGCAATCCGTGTGAACCCGGCAGCACGCCGAGATAGGAGCCGAGCTGCACCCAGATCGGGCGGTCAAGGCCAAGCGCGTGCTGCGAGGCTAGGTAGGCGTCGCGGGTGGCGTTCATGCCGACCAGCCTCGCGACGGGATCCGCCGGCAGGATCCGCATAGCGAAGAAGACCAGCAGCACCAGCCCGAGCAACTGGAAGAGAGCGATCAGCAGCCGTCGCGCGATGAACCTCGACACCAGCCCCGACCGTCATGCGTCTAGGTGGAGATCGAAGAAGCGAAGACCGTTATCGGGGTACCAGGTGATGCCGTGCAGTTTGTCGTTAAAAGCCCACTGGGTCTTGGTTTCCAGCGTCGGTATCCACGCGAGGTCACGCTGGATCGTCTCCTGCATGTCGGTCAGCATCGCCAGCCGCTTCGCTGGGTCGTTCTCGCCGCGCAGCGCGGCGAACAGTCGGTCCACGTCCGGATTCGCATAATTCGCCATGTTGTTGATCCCGCCCGCCGCTGGGGAGACGAAGAACAGCATCGTCGCATAAACAACATCCGGGCCAACCGGCTTCTCGGTATCCAGCAGCGACATCGGCAGGTCTTTCTTGACCAGGCTGCGAGTCTTGAACTCGGTCTGCGGCAGCGGGTCGAGCTGGAGCTGGATGGCGGCGTCCTGCAACGCCGAGCGGATCACGGTCGCGATTGGGCCAAGCTGGGACTCCCGCTCGGCGACGTATGTCAGCTTGAGGCTGTCGGCGTACTTCTCCAATCCTTTCCCGCCCGGAAATCCGGCCTCGGTCAGCAGTTGCTTCGCCTTCTCGACATCACGGGCGTATTGCGTCGCCGGCTTGACGTATCCGTTCAGAACCGACGTGAAGTGCGCGTCCCATTTCCGGGCCTGCCCGGCATAGCCGATCTGGGCGATCTGCGCGTATGGCATCGCCGCCGCGAAGGCCTGCCGCAGTTTCGGATTGTCGAACGGCGGCGTCTTGAAGTTCAGGTTCAGGAACAGTGTCTCGTTGCCATAGACGCCGGCGACGGTCACACCGCGGGCCTTCCGCAGGCCGTCGAATTCGCGGGCGGTCAGATGCTGCGTCAGCTGCGCCTCCCCGGCGCGCAAAGTAAGCGCGCGGTTGGCGCTTTGCGGCACCTTCTTGATGACCACGCGGTCGATCGCCGGTTTGCCGCGGTAGTAGTCGGGATTAGCGCGTAGCACGAACTCGTCGCCCTTGGTCCACCGCTCCAGGCAATAGGCACCGAAGCCGGGCGCATTCACCGTATTGACGTAGGTATGGCCCCAGGGGTCCTCCGGCGTGACGTGCTTCTTCAGCTCCTGGCTGTCGAACGGGCTTAGGCCGTAGATCGCCAGCGCAGTCAGGAACAGATGGTTGGGCTCGGACTGGCGGATCTGAACCGTGTAGTCGTCAACCTTGGTCACCGCGTCGCCCAGGCTCTTGTCGCCCCCATGCAGCACGTCGCGGGTGAAGCCCTTGACCGAGGCGACGCTGCCGAGGAACCAGCCGACCGGCGTGGCGCCGCTGGCCGACTTGGCCCGCGCGAAGGTGAAGATCACGTCGTCAGCGCTGAAAATGTTGCCGGCGCAGCTCTTCACGCCGCGCCGCAGATGCAGCGTCCAGGTCAGCGTGGCCGCGTCATAGTCCCAGCTCTCTACCAGCCGACCCTCGAACTTCGTGAAGTCGAGCGTGCGGATACCTTCCGCGTTGGTCGGGCCGCTAGGATATCCCACCAGCGGTTCGAGCAGGTTGAGGAAGCCCACCTGCGACGTGTTCGTGGACGCCGATGGGCCGTCGTAGTCGAGTCCCGCTGGAACGTCCTCGGCCAGATAGAGCAGCTGCTGCTCCGCGCCACGCGCGGTCCTTGGTTCGATAAGTCTCACGCCGGCAGTCGCCGCGCCCGCGCCAAGAAACATGCGGCGTCTCAGGTCCATTGTCGTTCCTCTTTCACGGTGCGAGCAGGCGAGTCAGCGCGCGCACGTCGGTCAGGTTTTCGAGGTCGTCGACCAATTCGATCAACCGCTCCCTCGCATCGGCGCCCAGCGACGCTTCGGCGAACTCCCAGCAGCGGCGGAACTTCGCCAGATGCTGCGCGCGCGTCAGCCGGCGAACCGGGTTCGCCAGCATGGCCTCGCAGCGCCAGCGCCGCTCGCTGCCGTCCTTCAGCCGCACCACGACCTCCTGCGGCACCAGCGCATTCGGGTCCGGATTGGCGTCCACCTCCATCACGATCCGCTGCGCCAACGCGTATGTCGCCGGATCGGTCAACGCGGCGCCCCGGTAGTGGCTGAGGTCGATCGCGCCATGCTGGAGTACCTTGGCACCGATGAAGGCCATGCAAAGCCTAGCGTAGTTCGCATTGGGCGCAGGGATCGCGGCGCGGCCGCATAAGCGATGGATCAGAGACGGCCCGACCACCGTGACGCGCTCCACCGCGTCTCTGTCGAACCCGTTCTCCGCGCGCAAGACCAGGAGTCCCTCGATGCCGCCATGCGTGGCGCGCCCGGCGGGATATGGCTTGTGGCTCAGCTCGGCGATGCGCCAGACGCGGCCGAGTTGGTCCAGGACGGGCGCCAGATCCCATTCGCCCTCAAACAGCGGCAGATAGCCGAAGGGACCCTCGAACACATCGCGCGGCGCGACGATGCCGGCGCGCGCGAGGTCGCAGGCATTCATCGCCGCCCGGGCATTGAACCCGATCTGGATGGGCAGCACGATGCTGCCCTCCACATGCGGCTGCATTGTGCCGCTGGTCTGCGCGTACTGGATGCCGAACGCGTTCACCACCGCCTCGGCATCGAAGCCGGCCAGGCGGGCGACCGCGGCGGTCGCGCCGAAGCCGCCGGCGGTGGCCGGGCGGAAGAATCGCAGTCCGGCCTTCGAGGCGAGGCCGAGACTCGCCGCGACGTCCACGCCCACCGCGACGGCAACCAGGAGATCCCGCCCCGAAGCCCCGCCGGCACGCTCGGCCTGCGCCATCGCCGCCGACAGGAGAGTCGCCATCGGGTGCAGCACCGCCCGCTCGTGGACGCAGTCGAATTCCTGGCAGTGCGCCTGGAAGCCGTTGAGGAACGCCGCCGTCACCGCCGGCACGCGCGCGCGCCGACCCCATACGGCAACCTCCTCGCCGGCGCCCCAGCCGCGGCCCGCGGCAAGGAGCGCGTCCGCGCCATCCGCGGTGGACCCCGCGACGCCGACGCCGAATGTGTCGAGGATGAAGACCTTGGCCTGCGCGATCGCCTCCACCGGCAGGTCCTCGTAGCGTGTGCCCACGACGTGGCGCGCAAAGCGTTCGGCGGCGCGTTCATGCGTCATGCTGTCGTGCTCTCCTCGTTGCGCCTGAAGCGCGGCGGCATTGGCGGCGGCAAACCGGTCTCGGCCAGGCAGGTGGCCCGAAGCTGCTCGATCGAAGGGCCGAAGTCGAACACCGGAAGGGCACCTCGCGCCGCCTTCATCCGTGTGCGCAGCGTCCGTGTCGCGGCTTCGTCCACGTCCAGCGTATCGTCAAGCACCACGCCGTAGGCGCGCGCGCCGTCGCGCGTCACCAGGCCACGGCGCGCATCCGTCGCCACGATCACGGCGTCGCGCGCCAGTGGATCGCCCCAGCCGCCGCCGCCCCAGGTGACGTAGTCGAGGCAGTCGCCAGGAGCGACGTCGACGCGGTCGCATTTTGACGGCAGGATCTCCGACGACCCGTCGGCGCGGATCATCCGCTTGCGGCTGCGCTGTCCGGGATGGCCGCCGTTGACGCCCCAGGGCGAGGTGAACCAACGATCGTCATGGATGGAGATCTGGCCCACTGCCAGGAAGCGGTACAGCGTGCGGACCCCGTTGCCGCCACGAAACAGTCCGGCGCCGCCGGTGTCGGGGATCGTCTCGTACCGCTCGATGCGCAGCGGGAAATAGGCCTCCAGAAACTCGTTCGGCACATTGGTGAAGGACGGCCACAGCGAATGCCCGTCCGGTCCGTCGCCGAACGGCCGACCCGGGATGCCCCCGAAGCCGATCTGGAACAGCTGGTACCAGGAGCCGTCGGACCGGGTGCCCGAGTACATCAGGTGCGGCGAGGAGGAAAATCCAGCGGCGCACAGGAACTCCGGCTGGCGCTGGCCGAGCAGGCCGCCCAGCACGTCGAAGATGCGCCCCAGCGCATGGGTCCGGCAGGACAAGGCCGCCGGATAGCGCGGCTTGAGCAGCGAGCCCTCGGG
>JBDTFI010000294.1:0-2673 GCA_039938035.1 Acetobacteraceae bacterium
CCCCGAGGTTGCGCGCGAGGCGCTGGGTGCCGGTGTGACAGAACCGGCAGGACAGCGTGCAGCCGACTTGCGAGGAGAGGCACACGGCGCCCCGATCTTCCTGGCGGTCGGGAATGTAGACCGTCTCCGCCTCCTGGCCGTCGCGGAAGCGGAACAGGAATTTGCGTGTCTCGTCGGTCGAAGTTTGCACCTCGGCCGCGACCGGGCGGCCGACGATGAAACGCTCCGCCAGACGCGCCTGAAGCGCGCGGGCGATCGTCGACATGCGGGCGAAGTCGGTCTCGCCCTGGTTGTAGATCCAGTGCCAGAGCTGACGCGCGCGGAACGACGCCTCCCCGATCGCTTCCATCTCGGCGCCCAGTTCGGCCCGCGACAGACCGACAAGGTCGCGGCGTCCGTCGGGAAGCTGCGCCGTCGGCGGGTCGAACAAGGCGGATTTGGCAAGGATGCGAACCCGCTCGGCCTCGGTCAGGGCTTCGATCGTGTCAGCGTTCATTTGGCCGGACAGGCTTTGACGATCGCCGCGTAGGCGGCGGTGAAGCCGGACAGGCTGAAAATCTCGATCCTGGAGCCAGCGCGTGGGCCGGGGCCGCGGGCGATCGCCTGGCTGCCGGGACGAAGTGCCGCGACAGTCGCGGTTCCGTCGCGCGCGAACGCGTCGCTGCCCGAGGTGTAGAAGTCGAGCCCCGCCCGCCCGACCTGAACAGTGACCGTCGTTTCCTGCGGGTAGGGACCGTGCTCGGTGATCGCCACCTCGTCGCGGCTGGCGGCGCGCTCCGTCACGGTGAGAAGCGGCGGCGTCGCACCGGCCTCGGGCGGGTGGACCGATTTCGCGCGGGTGAAGGCATAGCAGATCGTCTGGCCTTCGTGCAGGTAGCGCGCCGCCGTCCAGTCGCCGAACTGGCCGATCTGGGATGGGGCGGCGGCGGCGGGAGCTTCATGGCGCGGCGCCACGTGGTGCTTGGCAGCGAACGCGGGCGCGGTCGCCCCGACCGCGATGGCGGCCCAGAGAAGGATCGGAATGCGCATGGCCGGACACATATGCCGCGCGGCGTGCGGCAACAAGCACTCGGGTCGTTGCCGGCGGCGGGGAAGCCGTCTATGGCACGCGATCCGCGATCTGGGAGTGAAGGCGTGCGACGCAGCACATCGGGGTTGGTCGGCCTGTCGAAGCGCGCCGTTGTCCTGCTTGCCGCGGGACTGAGCCTCGCGAGTTGCAGCGCGGTCAAGGTGGTCACCGGGCCGATAACCGGCCCGAGCGGACCGCCAGAAGGCACCCCCGGCCACGTCACCGGGTTCCTCGGCGCCGTCGTCGCCGACGAGCCGCAGGCCGCCCTGGTCGGACGCCAGGCCCTGTCGGCGGGCGGTGACGCAGCCGACGCGGCGGTGGCGGTCGCGACCACGCTCGCGGTGACCCTGCCCTCCCGGGCCGGTCTGGGCGGCGGCGGCGCGTGCCTCGTCTACCGGCCCGGGCGCAAGAGCGTGAACAAGGGGATTCCCGAAGCGGCGATCTTCGTCCCGCTGGCCCCGCGCGAGCCGCCCTCGGAGGGGGCCGACCGGCCGGCGGCGATCCCGATGCTGCCGCGCGGGCTCTATCTGCTGCACGCGCGGTACGGCTTTCTGCCGTTCGACCAGTTGATCCTGCCGGCGGAGCGGCTGGCGGCCTCCGGCGCCGTCGCCTCGCGCGCGTTCGTCGACGATTTGCGCCAGGTCTCCGGCCCGCTTCTCGCCGATCCGCAGGCGCGCGCGGTGTTCAGTCACAACGGCGTCCCGCTGGCGGTCGGGGACCGCTTCGTCCAGCCGGCGCTGGCATCGACACTTGCCCATCTGCGGAATGACGGCGTCGGCAGTTTCTACCAGGGCGGGATGGCACGGCGCATCGTGGATGCCTCCCGCCTTGCCGGCGGGCCGCTGACGCTCGCGGCGATGTATGGCGGCCTGCCGTCCTGGGCGCCGGCGGTGATGCTGCCCGACGGGCGCGATCAGGTCGCCTTCCTGCCGCCGCCCGCCGATGGCGGTCTCGCCGCCGCCGCCGCTTTCCAGGCGCTGCAATCGAACCCGGCGGCGCTGGCCGAGGCCGATGCGCGCGCCCAGGCGGTGGCCGCCGCATGGCGCCGCTCGGGCGGCGATCCGCGCGCGCTGCTGACAGCCCAGCAGCCCGGGGAGACACTGCCGCCGTTGCCGGCGACCACGACGTTTCTGACGCTCGACCACGAAGGCGGGGCGGTCGCTTGCGCGCTGAGCATGGACAATCTGTTCGGCACCGGGCGCGTCGCGCCGGGTGTCGGTTTCCTGCTCGCCGCCTCGCCGCGCGGAGTGCCGTTGCCGCTGCTCGCCGCCGCGATCGCCACGCAAGGCCAGACATTCCGTGCCGCGGTTGGCGGATCGGGCCAGAGTGCCGCCGGGCTCGCCACCGCCGTCGCGATGCTCAACGCGCTGCGCTCCGGCGCACCGATGGCGGCCGCCGTTCCGGAGCCGGGACGGGCGAATGCCATCGTCTGCCGGCGTGGCCTGCCGGGTGCCGAGAAGAGCTGCGCCTGGGCCGCCGATCCGCGCGGCGCCGGCCTCGCCGCCGGTGGCGGCACCTGATGCTGAAAGCCTCATGCTGAAGATAGGTCGCGGCGCCACCGCGCCGCCCTTCATCGTCATGGACGTGATTGCCGCGGCCAACGC
>JBDTFI010000295.1:0-9505 GCA_039938035.1 Acetobacteraceae bacterium
CCCAACCGCCCGGCCTGGGACAGAATCCACTCGCCGTAATCGTCCCCGATAGCAAGGGACGCCAGGGCGAACTCCGCCAGTTCGGTGTCGGATTCGATGCCGGTTCGAGCCTTGGCCGCCGCGACCAAAGCCTCGTCGAGGCGAGCGCTGAGGACATGGCTTCTCTTTCCGCCGGTCAGCCGCCGCGCCCTCGCCGCCTGCTTTACGAACGCGACTTTCGCCATGGTTGTCGCCATCGCACCCTCCTGTGTATGACAAATCTACCGTGATTCGCCATACAGTGAAAGAGCGAACGCGCGGGACGCCCTCACCCCCCCGTCCGCCCCTCGGCGACCGCGTGACAGGCGACCAGCACGTCCCCGACCGCGGTGTACTCCGGCTGCTCGACCGAGCAGCGCGCATTAGCGAGCGGGCAGCGGGGGTGGAACGCGCAGCCGGGCGGCGGGTCGATCGGGCTCGGCACTTCCCCACCCACCGGCGTCCGCGCACGCCCTGTCATCTCCAGGTCCGGGATCGCGTCGAGCAGCAGGCGCGTGTAGGGGTGCCGCGGGTTGGCGAACAATTCGACGGCCGGGCCGATCTCGACGATCCGGCCGAGATACATGACCCCGAGGCGATCGGACATGTGGCGCACGACCGCCAGATTGTGGCTGATGAACAGGTAGGTCAGGTTCAACCGCAGCTGCAAATCGCGCATTAGGTTCAGGATCTGCGCCTGCACCGACACATCGAGCGCGCTGGTCGGCTCGTCGCAGACCAGGAACTCCGGCTCGCTCGCCAGCGCACGGGCGATCGACACGCGCTGGCGCTGCCCGCCGCTGAACTCGTGCGGGAATTTCTCGCCGTCCCCCGCCGCCATCCCGACCTGCACCAGAAGGGCCGCGACCCGCGCCGCCACCTCCGCTCCGCCCGCCATCCGGAAGGCGCGGATCGGCTCGGCCACGATGTCGCGCACCCTCCAGCGCGGGTTCAGCGAGGCGTACGGATCCTGGAAGATCATGTTCATCTTCCGCCGCAGCGCCGGCTGCGCGCGGGCGGTGGACAGGTTCCGGCCCTCGAAGCGGATGTCTCCCGCGGTAGGCGGCAAAAGCCCGACCGCCATCCGCGCCACGGTCGATTTGCCGCACCCGGACTCGCCCACCAGCGACAGCGTGGTTCCGCGCGCGATCGCGAAGCTCACCTTGTCGACAGCACGCAGCAACACCGTGCCTTCCCGCGCCAGGGTGCGCTGGAGCCAGGGGCGGGAGACGTCGAACACGCGCGTGAGGCCCGCCGCCTCCAACACGGGTGCGGTTTGCGCCGCTTCGGCGGGGAGCGGTGCCTCAGGCATGGGCGCGCCTCTTGGCGACCGGGGCGCGGGCAATCAGCCAGCAGGCCGCGCGCGTCGCCCCGGCGTCCATGAGATCGGGTCGCTCCACCCGGCAGCGGTCGAAGGCATGCGCGCAACGCGGGTTGAACGCGCAGCCGGGCGGGATGGCGACCAGGCGCGGCATCGCCCCGTCGATCTGCGCCAGCCGATCGGCCCGCCGGGTCAGTGACGGGATGCTGCCCATCAGCCCCACCGTGTAGGGATGCGCGGGGTGGCGCACGACCTCGCGCACCGGGCCGATCTCGGCGATGCGGCCGGCGTACATCACCGCGACCCGGTCGGCGGTCTCGGCGATGACGCCCATGTCGTGGGTAATGAGCATTACCGCCGTATGATGCTCGCGGACCAGGCCCTTCAGCAACGCGATCACCTGCGCCTGGATCGACACATCGAGCGCCGTGGTCGGCTCGTCCGCGATCACCAGACGCGGCTCGGCGCACAGAGCGAGCGCGATCACCACCCGCTGGCGCATCCCGCCGGAGAACTCGTGCGGATAGCTATCGATCCGGCGCGCGGCGGCGGAGATGCCGACCTGGTCCAGCCAGCCTATGGCACGGCGACGCGCGTCGGCATCGGACAGGCCGAGATGCGTCTGCATCGTCTCGATCAATTGCCGCCCGACGGTATAGAGCGGGTTCAGCGTGGTCAGCGGGTCCTGGAAGATCGCCCCGATCCGCCGTCCGCGCAGCCGCCGCATCGCCTCTTGCGGCAGATTGTCGATCCGCGTTCCCTCCAGCAGCACCTGCCCGCCGGCGATCCGCCCCGGCGGCTCCAGCAGTCCGATGATGGCCGCCCCGGTCAGCGACTTGCCGGCGCCGCTCTCGCCGACCACCCCCAGCACCTCGCCGGCCTCGATCGAGAACGAGACCTCGTCGAGCGCGCGCAGCACGCCGCGCCGCGTCGGGAACTCCACTGTCAGGTCGCGGACCTCCAGCAGCGCCATCAGCGCAGCCTCGGGTTCAGCGCGTCGCGCATCCAATCGCCGAGCAGGTTGATCGACAGCACGATCAGCACCAGCGCGAGGCCGGGAAAGATCGTCACCCACCACTGCCCGCTGTAGAGGAAATCGTCGCCGATCCGGATGAGCGTGCCTAGCGAAGGCTGCGTCGTCGGCAAGCCGATGCCGAGGAAGGACAAGGTCGCCTCGTCGAGGATGGCGAGGCCCAGCGTCAGCGTGCCGACCACCCAGACCGGACCCATGACGTTGGGCAGGATGTGGCTCGTCATGATCCGCGCCCGCGACAGCCCGATCACCCGCGCGGCGGCCACATAATCCTTGTTCCGCTCCACCATCGTCGAGCCGCGCACCGTGCGGGCGAATTGAGGCCAGCGACTGATGCCGATCGCGAAGATGACCACGTACATCTCGGCCTGGGCGCGGATGTCGGCGGGCAGCACGGCGGCGATCACGCCGGCGATGATCAGCGCCAGCAGCAGCGATGGGAACGTCAGCTGGATGTCGGCCGCGCGCATCAGCAGCACGTCCGTGATACCGCCCGCGTAGCCGGCCAGCAGGCCGATCGCGACGCCCAGCACGACGGCGAAGACGACCGCCGACAGCCCCACGATCAGGCTGAGCCTGGTGCCGAACATGATCGCCGAGAGCATGTCGCGGCCCTGCGAATCGGTGCCGAGCACGTAGGACCACTCGGAACCGGTCGCCGGCACCGGCGGCTTGAAGCTGTCCAGCAAACTCAGGGTCGCGACGTTGAACGGGTCGTGCGGCGCGATCCAGGGCGCGAAGGCGGCGCAGATCACGAACACCAGTACAATGAGCGCGGAGACGATCGCGGTCGGCGAATGCAGGAAGCTGTGCAGCACGTCGCTGTCGCGCAGGCGGACCCACCGGCCCCGCGACGCCCTGCCGAGCGTCGTCGCGCTCATCGTGACGCCGCCGCTCGGCCGCCGACTCGCAAGCGAGGATCGACGGCGTAGTACAGCAGGTCCACCATCAGGTTGATCAGCACGAACAGGAAGCCGACCAGCAGCAGATAGGCCGCCATCACCGGGATGTCGGCGACGTTGATCGACTGCACCAGCAGCAGGCCGACGCCGGGCCACTGAAACACCGTCTCCGTCACCAGCGAGAAGCCGACGACGAGTCCGAACTGGAGCCCGACGATGGTGATCACCGGGACCAGCGTGTTCTTGAGCGCGTGGCCGAAATTGATCGACCGCTCCGCGATCCCCCGGGCGCGAGCGAACTTCACGTAGTCGCTGCGCAGCACCTCCAGCATCTCGGAGCGCACGAGGCGCATGATCAGCGTCATCTGGAACATCCCGAGCGTGATCGCCGGGAGGACCAGGGAGCGCAAGCCGCTGACCGTGAGGAAGCCGGTGCTCCACCAGCCGAGCTGGACCACCGTTCCGCGCCCGAAGCTCGGTAGCCAACCCAGATAGACCGAGAAAATCAGGATCAGCAGGATGCCGAGGAGGAAGGTCGGCAGCGACACCCCGGCGAGGCTCACCACCATGAACAGCCGCGAGACCCAGGAATTGCGCCGGATACCGGCATAAACGCCCATCGGCACCCCGATCAGCAGCGCCAGCACCGAGGAGGTGAACGCCAGCTCCAACGTCGCCGGCAGCCGTTCCCCGATCAGGCCGGCAACCGGCTGGGCAAGGCGGTAGCTGTTGCCGAAATTGCCGTGCAGCACCGCCCAGATGTAGCGCCCGTACTGGACGATGAAGGGTTGGTCGAGGCCAAGCTGATGCACCAGCGCGACGCGCTGGGCCTCGGTGTAGTCCTGGCCCAGCATGGTCGTCACCGGGTCGCCAACGTATTTGAACATCACGAAGGAAATCAGCGCGACCACAAGCAGGACCGGGATCGACTGGAGCAGCCGGGATATGATGAACGCGAACATCGGTCTTCCGCTCGGGGAACGCGCACGATAGGGCCACCCCGGCCCGTCTGGTCAAGTCCTTGCGACGCCTATAGGGTTCCGCGCCGAGCCACGGAGGGCCACATGCCGCGCTTCGCCGCGAACCTGTCCATGATGTTCAACGAGGTCGGCTTCCTGGACCGCTTCGACCGCGCCGCCCGCGCCGGCTTCAAGGGCATCGAGTTCCTGTTTCCCTACGACCATCCCGCCGCCGAGATAAGCCGCCGGCTCGATGCCAACGGGCTCACCCAGACGCTGTTCAACATGCCGGCGGGCGATTGGGCGAAGGGCGAGCGCGGGATCGCCGCTTTGCCCGGCCGCCAGGCGGAATTCCGCGACGGCGTGCGCCGCGCGCTCGACTACGCCGGTGCGCTTGATTGCAAGCTGGTTCACTGCATGGCCGGCCTGGTGCCCTCCGAGGTCAGTCAGGTGACCGCCGGCGCGACCTACGCCGCCAACCTCGCCTGGGCCGGCGAGGAGGCACTGAAGGCGGGCGTGCGCGTCGTCATCGAGCCGATCAACCACCGCGACATGCCCGGCTACTTCCTCAACACCCAGGCGCAGGGCGCGGCCTTCGTCGAGGCGATCGGGACCGACCGCCTCGGGCTGCAGTTCGACGTGTACCACGTACAGACGACCGAGGGGGACATCACCAAGCGCATGGAGCAGTTCATTTCGGTGATTGCGCACATGCAGATCGCCGACGTGCCCGCGCGCAACGAGCCGGGAACCGGGGAGATCGGCTGGGAGTACGTGTTCCGCCGCATGGACCAGCTCGGCTACACCGCCTGGGTCGGCTGCGAATACCGCCCGGCGGGGGATACCGACGCCGGGCTCGGCTGGCTGAAGCGGCTAAGCGCGGGATAGGACCCTCACCCGCCGCGCAAGGGCGCGCCGACCTCTCCCAGAGGGAGAGGTGAAGTCACCTCTCCCGCCCTTGCGGGAGAGGTCGGCGCGACTTCGCGCCGGGTGAGGGCGGCGCGCAGGACAACATCAAACAGGAGAACCACCCCATGAAGATCGGTTTCATCGGCCTGGGCATCATGGGCCGCCCGATGGCGCTCAACCTCAAAAAGGCCGGCCACACGCTCGTTATACCTGAGCGCGCCAGCCTCAAGGACGATATCCGCGCCGCCGCCGAGATCGTCGCCGACGCCCGTGCGGCCGCCGCCCAGGCGGAGGTGCTGATCCTAATGGTGCCCGACACGCCCGACGTGGAAGCCGCCCTGTTCGGCCGGTCCGGCGCCGCCGAGGGACTCCGGCCCGGCACACTGGTCATCGACATGTCCTCGATCAGCCCGATCGCCACCAAGGACTTCGCCCAGCGGGTGAACGCCAAGGGCTGCGACTATCTGGACGCGCCCGTCTCGGGCGGTCAGGTCGGCGCCGAGCAGGCCAGCCTCACCATCATGGTCGGCGGCCCGGAGAAGGCGTTCGCCCGCGCCAAGCCCCTGTTCGACCTCCTGGGCAAGACCATCACCCATGTCGGCGATGCCAACGGCGCCGGCCAGACCTGCAAGGTCGCCAACCAGATCATCGTCGCACTGAACATCCAGGCGGTGGCCGAGGCGCTCGTGTTCGCCGCCAAGGCCGGCGCCGATCCCGCCAAGGTGCGCCAGGCCATCAGCGGCGGCTTCGCGGCGTCGCGCGTGTTGGAGTTGCACGGCGAACGGATGATCAAGGGCAATTTCGAGCCTGGCTTCCGCATCCGCCTGCATCAGAAGGACCTGAACCTCGCTCTGTCCTCGGCCCGCTCGCTGGGGGTGGCGCTGCCCAACACGGCGATCGTGCAGCAGATGTTTGCCTCCTGTACTGCCCATGGCGGCGAGGACGCGGATCATTCCGCTCTCGTTCAGGCGGTCGAGGGACTGGCCAACTTCTCCCTCCGCGGCGAGAAGCCGAAGCCGTAGGATCGGCGCTCCGGCGGCGCCGTTCCCAATCGAAACGGCGTTGCCGAATCTGCCGCATTGGTCATAGGGTGCCATCGCGACCCGATTCTGAGATTCCTTCCGGAAGCTGAAAACGGGCGCGAGCGGCGGGATGTGCCATGTCGATGCGCTTCAACGAGATCGGCCATCAACTCCGAGCCTTCCGGCTGGAATCCGGCCTCCGCGCGGAGGAAATCGCCGCCCGCCTCGGAGTATCTCGTGCCGCGCTCTACCGCTACGAAAAAGGCGAGGTCATCAAGCTCGACACGGTCAAGCGCCTCGCCGAATTGCTGAACCTTTCCCCGCTGACCCTTCTTGGCATCGGCGTCGAGTACTACAACCGCCCGATCGCCTATTTCGAGCGTCTGCGCCAGGCGGAGGAGGCCGCGGACCAGTTGCTCGAGATGCTCGGGCCGCTCTGCTATCTCACCACGTCCGATGCCTACGACGCGGTGCTGGCGGAGGCATTCGAGGAGGCGGCCACCCAGCCTGGGGTGGATCGCGCCAAGGTGCGCGCCGAGGCGGAACAGATTTTGGGCACGTTGGGCGCGCGCAAGCGGTTGTACAGCGCGCGCCGGCTCGGCATCATCAGCATGGTCTCGGTTTCGGCCGTGCGCCAGTTGCTGGACGTCGGACTGGCCGACGGCCTCATCGTCTCCGACGCGTTGCGCCGGCGCTCCCAGCAGGTCGCGCAGACCGAGGTGCGCCGCATGGCCGACCTGATGGAAGCCGAGCCGATGGGATTGCAGTTCGGGCTATTGGTCGGGCAGGAGCCGAACTCGCTGTTCTCCCTGTTGCGCGGGCGCGACTATGTCACGCTGGCGATCAATCCCTTCCGACCCGACGGCAACCCCGCGCGCCTGAGCGGCGTGGCGATGGTCACCGGCGCCGATGAAGCGGTGTCGAAGCATCAGCACGTCGCCGAGGCGAACTGGCGGGATGCGTTGAAGGGCGCCACCGGCGCGGCCCGGTTGCGCCGCCTGCTGCGCGCTGACGACGACGCCTGAACGGATCATCGCCTGGCGAGGGGTGTGCGCGCGCCAACGCCGCCTCTATAACCCGCGTCGATGAATCTGCCGCCGCCCCTTTCCCTTCCCGCGCATCCCGATGTCCGGATCGAAGCCGAGGAACGCGTGTGGGACGGCCGCTTTCCGCTCGACCGCATCCGGTTCCGCCACCGCCGGTTCGACGGAGCGTTCTCCAGCCCCCGCATTTGGGAAATCTGGCGCCGCGGGCGGGCCGCGGCGATGCTGCCCTATGACCCGGTGGCCGACGCGGTGGTGCTGATCGAGCAATTCCGCCTCCCCGCGCTGGCCGCCGGCCTCGGCCCGGTGCTGGTCGAGGTACCCGCTGGGCTGTGCGACGCTGGTGAATCCGCCGAGGCGACGATCCGGCGCGAGATGGTCGAGGAGACCGGCCTGACCGCGAAACGGCTCCACAAGGTCAGCGACATCCTGCTCAGCCCCGGCGGCGCCGACGAGCTGTGCACGCTGTTCGTGGGCGAGATCGCCGCCCCGGCGGCCGGCCCGGACGGCCTGTGCGGCACCTCGGGCCTCGCCTCGGAACACGAGGACATCCGTCTGCGCGTCTGGCCCGCCGAACGCGCCTGCGCCGCGGCGCTCGACGGAGCATTCGTCAATTCGGTCGCGATGATCGCCCTGCTGTGGCTGAACGCGCGACGTGGGCCATTGCGGGCGGAGTGGACAAAAGCATGACCGAGCGGCTGTTCCTGGACGATACGCGGCGGACGACGATGGACGCCCGCGTGCGCGCGAGCGGGCCGGAGGGCGTCGTGCTCGACCGCACCGTTTTCTATGCGCGCTCCGGCGGCCAGCCGGGCGATGCGGGGGTGCTCCGCTGGGCGGGCGGCGAGACGCCGATCACCGAGGCGACCAAGGGAGAGGGTGAGGCGATCCTCCATGTCCCGGCCCCTGGCGCCCCCCTGCCTCCGGTCGGTGCCGAGGTCACGGGGGAGATCGACTGGACACGCCGGCATCGGCTCATGCGCGCCCACACCTCGCTTCATCTGCTCAGCGCGATCCTGCGCGAGGCGGCGGTCACCGGCGGCTCGATCGGCCTCGACCGCTCCCGCCTCGATTTCGACCTGCCCGATCCGCCGGCCAAGGAGGCGATCGAGACGGCGCTGAACGCCCTGATCGCCGCCAATCATCCGGTCAACACGGAATGGGTGGACGAGGCGGTGCTCGACACCAGTCCGGACCTCGTGCGGACGCTCTCGGTCAAGCCGCCGCGCGGAACCGGGCGCGTCCGGCTGCTGCGGATCGGCGGCGCCGAGACATTGATCGACCTGCAACCCTGCGGCGGCACCCACGTCGCCTCGACGGCCGAGATCGGCCCGGTGCGGGTCCTGAAGATCGAGAACAAGGGCCGGCAGAACCGGCGCATCACCCTCGCCCCGGCGGAGTAGAGCAAGTGGATCCTCTGGTCAGCACCGAATGGCTGGCGACGCAGCTCGGCAACCCCGATCTGGTCGTGTTCGACGCGACGAAGTATCTGCCGAACGAGCCGAAGGACGGCCGCGCGGAATACCTCGCCGCGCATATCCCGGGCGCCCGCTATTTCGACATCGACGCTTTCGCCGATACCGACACCGACCTGCCGCACATGGTTCCGGCGCCGGGGCGTTTCGCCAAGCTGATCGGCGCCCTCGGCGTCGCCAACGCCTCCCGGATTGTCTTCTACGACCAGAAGGGCCTGGCCTCGGCGGCGCGCGGATGGTGGCTGATGGCGTTGTTCGGCCACGATGACGCCGCCGTGCTCGATGGCGGGCTGCCGAAATGGTTCCGCGAAAGCCGCCCGGTCGAGCACGGTGAGCCTTCGCCCGCCGCCCCCGCCGCGTTCCGCCCGAACTTCCGGGCCGCCCGCCTTCGTGGCGTCGGCGACGTGCTGGCCAACGTCGCGGCGGGGAGCGAACTGGTGCTGGACGCCCGCGCCGCCGGCCGCTTCAGCGGCGAGGTTCCGGAGCCCCGCGCCGGAATGCGCAGCGGCCACATTCCCGGATCGGCGAGCGTTCCCTACACCGACCTGCTGAACCCCGACGGCACCTTCCGCGACAAGGCCGCGCTGCGCGCCCGCTTCGCCCAGGCGGGCGCCGATGGCGCGCGTCCGGTCGTGACCAGCTGCGGCAGCGGCGTCACCGCCTGCATCCTGACCCTCGGCTTGCGCCTCGCCGGCTTGCCGGAGGGCGCGGTGTATGACGGATCGTGGACGGAATGGGGAGGCCGGGCCGACACGCCGGTCGCGACAGGGAGCTAGGCAACATGGCTGACAAGAACAAGGATCGCGGCTTCGGCACCCGGATG
>JBDTFI010000296.1:0-5009 GCA_039938035.1 Acetobacteraceae bacterium
GCGGATCGGCGGTGCGCCTCGGTTGGGCGGGCAGCGTGCTGCTGCTGGCGCTCGGCGCCTGGAGCGCGGTGGCCTGGCGCAACGATGTGATGCACGCTTGGCCGCCGAGCGGGCGGGTGTACTCGGCGCTGAGGCTGGCCGGCCCGTAGCGGTCACACCGGCGCAAGCGGCTGATGCGGCGACGGGGGAAGCTCCACGCGGATCGCATCGCCGGCGCGAACGTCTCCACTCGTGAGGACGGTGGTCATGACGCCACTCTTGCGGATCAGCTTGCCGTCGGCATCGCGGTCGAGCACCGCCGCCATCAGGCCGGGCTGAAAATCATCCAGTTGGTAACACGGGTTTCTGAGGCCGGTCACCTCGACCACCGCAGTATCGCCGAGGTGGAGCAGGGTGCCGCGCGGCAGGCCGAGGAGGTCGAGACCCTTTGTGGTGACGTTCTCGCCCATCAAGCCGGGCGCCACTCGAAAGCCGGCTTCGCGGAGTTCGTCAATCAGTTCTTCGTGGATCAGGTGGACCTGACGCAGATTGGGCTGGGTTGGGTCGCGGCGCACGCGGGAGCGGTGTTTGACCGTGACGCCGAGATGGGCGTCGCCTTCGACGCCGAGGCCGGCCAGAAGGTGGATACTGTCGCGCACGGGTTTGCTGAAGTGATGCGCCGAGTCGAGACTGACGGCGGTTACGACGGGGTCCATGGAATGATTCTGCGGCACTCTCCGTCGCGACGCAAGGCGGAGGAGCGGTCAGCGTGCGACCGTCAACTCGAAGCGCGTCGTCGTCTCCAGGTCGTCGTCGAACCAGGCGGTGATCGCCGCTTCGCGGATGCCGATGAAGATCGGACGCTCGCTCGGGTCGAGGATCATCGGGAGGTCGTGGCCGGGGACCAGCAGCGTGCCGGGGCGGCGGCGCCAAAACTCCCACACGCGCTCGATCGTCGCGGCGGTGACGGCCTTGTCATAGGTCATGTCGGCCGCGCGGGTCAGCAGTTCGGCGCGGTTCTTGGCGGCATCGCCGGTGAAGATCACGTCGCGGTCGGTGCCGTGCAGGACGAACATCATGTGGCCCGGCGTGTGGCCGGGGGCGTCGTGGGCGACGAGGCCCGGGAGCACCTCCTGGCCGTCGCGGATCAGGTTAAGGCTTGACGCGCCGCGCAGCTCGCGGATGTAGAGTTCGGGGACCGGCGTGCGGCCCCACGGCTCGGCCACCGCCCAATCGAGTTCCGCGTCGCCGATCCAGATGCGCGCGTGGTCGAACAGAACCCAGTTGATCGCGTGATCATGGTGCGCGTGGGTGAGGATGACGTCGGTGACCTGCTCGGGTGTCAGGCCGTGGCGGGCGAGGCCGGCGATCAGCAAGGCGCGGTGGCTGAAGGTGCCGACGTCGATCAGGGCGACGTGGCCGGCGCCGCGCAGCAGGGCGATGGTGCTCCAGCCGAGGCCGCCGTGGCAGACGGATTTGCCGGGATAGCCTTGCACCAGGATGTCCAGGCTGTAGTCCATGCCGCCTATTCAACGGTCACGGACTTGGCGAGGTTGCGCGGCTGATCGACGTCGGTGCCTTTCAGCACGGCGACGTGATAGGCGAGGAGCTGGACCGGGATCGCGTAGAGGATCGGGGCGACAAACGGATCGACGGTGGGCAGCACCACGGTCTCGACGGCGATGCCGCGCAGCTTCGCGGCACCCGCTGCGTCGCTGAACACGATCACCTGCGCGCCGCGCGCCTTTGCCTCCTGGAGGTTCGACGCCGTCTTCTCGAACAACGGGCCGGACGGCGCGATGGCGACGACGGGCACGGCTGGGTCGATCAGGGCGATCGGGCCGTGCTTCATCTCGCCGGCGGCGTAGCCTTCAGCGTGGATGTAGCTGATCTCCTTCAGCTTCAGCGCGCCCTCCAGCGCGATCGGGTAGCAATTGCCGCGCCCGAGATAGAGCACGTCGCGGGCGCGCGCGACGCGCGCGGCGACCGCCGCGATCGCCTCGTCGTACTCGAGCACCTCGGCGGCGCGGCCCGGCACCTCCAGCAGCGCCGCGGTCATCGCCGCTTCCTGCTCGGCGGTGATCGTGCCGCGCGCGCGCCCGGCGGCGAGCGCTAGGCAGGCGAGGACCGAGAGCTGGGCGGTGAAGGCCTTGGTGCTGGCGACGCCAATTTCCGGACCGGCGACGGTCTCCAGCACGCAATCCGATTCCCGCGCCATGCTGCTTTCGGGGACATTGACGATCGACAGCACGTGCTGGCCCTGGGCGCGCATGTAGCGAAGCGCCGCCATCGTGTCGGCGGTCTCGCCCGACTGGCTGACAAGCAGGCCGAGGCCGCCGCGGCGCATCGGGGGCGTGCGATAGCGGAACTCGCTGGCGACGTCGCCATCCGTCGGGATGCGCGCCATCGCCTCGAACCACCAACGCCCGACCAGGCCCGCGTAGAACGCGCTGCCGCAGGCGCTGATGGTGATGCCGTCGATTGTGGCGAGGTCGAAGGGCAACGCGGGCAGCGTCACGGCGCGCGTCGCCGGGTCCACCATCTGATGCAGCGTGTCGCCGATCACCGCCGGGTGCTCGTGCAGCTCCTTTTCCATGAAGTGGCGGAAATTGCCCTTGCCGACGGCGGCGCCGGTGAGTTTGGTGAGCTTCACCTCGCGGGAGACCTCGTCGCCGGCGGCGTCGAAGAAGCGGGCGCCCTGGCGGTCCACCACCGTCCAGTCGCCGTCCTTCAGGTAGGCGATGCGTTGGGTGAGCGGGGCGAGGGCGAGGGCGTCGGAGCCGACATACATCTCGTCGTCGCCGAAGCCGACCGCGAGCGGGGCGCCGAACTGCGCGCCGACGATCAGTTCGGGGTGGCCGGCGAAGATCATCGCCAGCGCGTAGGCGCCATGCAGGCGCTTGAACGCCGCGCCGGCGGCGGCGATCGGCTCCATGCCGCGCTTGAGATTGAGATCGACGAGCTGGGCGACCGTCTCGGTGTCGGTCTCGGTCGAGAATTCCTGGCCTTGCCCTTCCAGTTCGAGGCGCAGTTCGGCGTGGTTCTCGATGATGCCGTTATGAACGACGGAGACGCGGGACGTGCCGTGCGGGTGGGCGTTGCCCTCGGTGGGCGCGCCGTGCGTCGCCCAGCGGGTGTGGCCGATCCCGGTGGTGCCGGGGAGCGGGGAGCGATCGAGCACGCCGGCGAGGTTGCCGAGCTTGCCTTCGGCGCGCCGCCGCTCGATGTGGCCGTTCACCAGCGTGGCGACGCCGGCGCTGTCGTAGCCGCGGTATTCGAGCCGGCGGAGCGCGTCGAGTACGAGCGGGGCCGCCGGGCGGGTGCCGATCACGCCGATGATGCCGCACATGCTAACGTCCTTTCTTGTCGTGGCGTGCCCGGAAGGCGGCGGCGCCACCCGGCGTGTCCTGCTGGCGGGCGCGTCCGAAGGCCATCGCGTCGGGCTCCACGTCGCGGGTGATGACGCTGCCGGCCGAGACGAAGGCGCCGTCGCCCACCGCTACGGGCGCGACCAGCACGGAATCGGAGCCGACGAACACGTCCGCGCCGATGCTGGTGCGGTGCTTGGCGTAGCCGTCGTAATTGCAGGTGATGGTGCCGGCGCCGATGTTGCTGCGCGCCCCGACCTCGGCGTCGCCGAGATAGGCGAGGTGGTTGGCCTTGGCGCCGGCGCCGAGCCGGGTCGCCTTGAGTTCGACGAAATTGCCGACATGGGCGGCTTTGCCGAGCACGGTGCCGGGACGGAGGCGGGCGAACGGGCCGATGATGCAGTCCTCGCCGACGGTGCAACCCTCCAGATGGCTGAACGCGCGGATCGCGGTGCCGCGGCCGACGCGTACGCCGGGGCCGAACACGACGTTGGGCTCGATCGTCACGTCGGGCGCCAGCACGGTGTCGGCGGCGAGGAAGACCGAGCCGGGGTCGGTCATGGTGACGCCGTCTTCGAAGGCGGCTTCGCGGAGCCACGATTGCACCGTCGCCTCGGCCTGGGCGAGTTCGGCACGGGAGTTGATGCCGGCGAGTTCGGATTCCGGGGCCTCGATCGCGCCGACCCGGCCGCCTTCGCTGCGGGCGAGGGCGACCATGTCGGTCAGGTAGTATTCGCCCTTGGCGTTGTGGGGGCGGATGTCGGCGAGCCAACGGCGCATATCGGCGGCCGAGGCGCACAGCACGCCGGCGTTGCAGAGGCCGATCGCGCGCTCCTCTTGCGTCGCATCGGCGGCTTCGACGATGCGCTCCACGTAATCGCCGGTCGCGATGATGCGGCCGTACTGGCCGGGCTCGGCCGGGCGCATCGCCAGCAAGGCGAGGGCGGCATCGCCCTCGGCGCGGCGGGACAGCAGGCGGCGGAAGGTGATGGGGCGGATCAGCGGGTTGTCGGCGTAGAGGATCGCGACCTCGCCGTCGCCGAACAGGGCCTCCGCCTGGCGGGCGGCGTGCGCGGTGCCGAGGCGTTCGGCCTGGACGACGCAGCGGTGCGGGGCGGCCTCTCGCGCGACCGCCTCCATTCCCGGGCCGATCACGACGACGATGCGGTCGAACGCGGCCTCGCAGCTGGCGATCAGGTGGGCGAGCATGGGGCGGAAGGCGATCTTGTGCAGTACCTTCGGGGTCGCCGACTTCATGCGGGTCCCGAGGCCGGCGGCCAGGATCACAGCGGTTGCTGGCATCACGCTTCCATGGTTGGCACTACTTCCGGTAGCGGGCCGGACAACCGTGTGTCAAAGGCCGCGGCGTGACAATACGATCACTTAATGGACGGGACCGTGATGCGACTCACCTTGCTGCTCGATCTCGACGGCACGCTGATCGATTCCGCGCCCGACCTGACGGCGGCGCTGAACCGGCTTATGGAGGCGCGCGAGCTGGCGCCGTTCACCTTGGCGGAGACGACGGCGATGATCGGCGATGGGGTGGGGCGGCTGATCGAGCGGGCCTTCGCGGCGCGGGGGCGAGCAATGGAGGAAGGCGCGGTCGAAGCGTTGAGCGCCGATTACGCGGCCCATTGCATGGTGGCGACGCGGCTCTAT
>JBDTFI010000297.1:0-3792 GCA_039938035.1 Acetobacteraceae bacterium
ATGTCGAGCGCGCCGGCATAGAGGACGTGGTGCGCGTTCTCCCAGCCGATGGCGTTGCCGATCTCCACCGTGGAGCGGGCGCGGTACGCCTTGTGCCCGGTCGTGTAGGAGCGGTTGAGGAAGGCGCGATCCTGCACGTCGATCAATCCGGCGAACACCAGCTCGGCCAGCACCTCGCGCCGGTTTTCGGTCTCCTGCATCAATCCGAGGAACACCCGGTAGGCGTCGAGCACCTGACCGCGATGCACGAGCGTCAGCCATTCGCCCAGCCGTTCGCGCAACGGGCCTTCGAGGCGCACCGGCTCCTGATCCGGCCAGTAGACCGCGGGCGCCGGCGGATGCGCGATCTCGCCCTTGAAGCCGCGCGTGTAGTGGCCGGGCGCCTTGCCCATCTTCTGGTTCCAGATGTCGAGCCCGGTCGGGATGTACCAGATGGTCTGCGCCATCGGCAGCCCCGCCAGGGAGGTCGGCAGCAGCCGCGTCAGATTGACGCTGGCGCGGGCTGACAGCAGGCAATGGTCGTTGTTGACGAAGTTGGGGAAACCGTCATCGATCCGCTCATGATATGGAACATGGGTGTAGGGCGCGTGGATGCGGACGCCCTCGGCCATGATCTCGGGCAGCGGGCGCCCGGCGCGCAGCAGGTCGTAATAGGCCTCGCTCGCGCCGACTTGGTCGCGCGCGAGGATGCGTTCCTCCAACCGGTCATAGAGCATGGCCGTATCGCGTGGGCGGGACTGCGTTTCCGCGTCTGACATGTGCGTTCCCCCATCTGGCGCTATCCTAGAGCCGAAAGCGTGCCGCCCGCCAACCCCGGGGCGGCGGACATCCCTACCCTCCCCGGCGGCGCCCGTGCTAGGGATTTGGCCACGTTGGAGACGCCCCTATGACCGGCAACCCGGCTTATCTGCGAGGCCTCGACAAGAACACGGCGAACTTCACGCCGCTGAACCCGGTCACGTTCATCGAGCGGGCCGCCGCGATCTACCCCGACCGGGTCTCGGTGATCCACGGCGACGCGCGGTTCACCTGGGCGGAGACCTACGCGCGATGCCGCCGGCTTGCCTCGGCGCTGGCGCGCCGGGGGATCGGCCGCGGCGACACGGTCGCGGTGATGCTGCCGAACACGCCGCCGATGGTGGAGGCGCATTTCGGCGTGCCGATGCTGGGCGCGGTGTTGAACACGCTGAACACCCGCCTCGACGCCCCGACCGTCGCCTTCATGCTGCGCCACGGCGGCGCCCGGGTGCTGATCACCGACCGCGAGTTCTCGGCGATCGTCGCATCGGCTTTGGACCTACTCGATGAGAAGCCGCTGGTCATCGACGTCGATGATCCGGCCGCGCCGCCCGGCGCGCTGCTGGGGGAGATGGAGTACGAAGCATTCCTGCAAACCGGCGATCCTGCTTACGCGTGGGAGAACCCAGCCGATGAGTGGGACGCGATCGCGCTGAACTACACGTCGGGCACCACCGGCGATCCCAAGGGCGTCGTCTACCATTATCGCGGCGCCTATCTGAACGCGCTGAGCAACATCGTCGACTGGAGCATTCCGCAGCACGCCGTCTATCTGTGGACGCTGCCGATGTTTCATTGCAACGGCTGGTGCTTTCCGTGGTCGATCGCCGAGCGGGCGGGCACCAATGTCTGCCTGCGCCGCGTCGAGGCGGGCGCGATCTGGGATGCGTTCCGCGCCCACCGCGTTACCCATCTGTGCGGCGCGCCGATCGTCTATTCGACCATCATCAATGCCCCGCCCGAGATGCGCGAAGGCGTCGATCATCGCATCGAAGGCCAGGTCGCGGGCGCCGCGCCGCCGTCCGTCATCATCGAGGGCGCGGAGCAGGCGGGGATCACGCTCACCCATGTCTATGGTCTGACCGAGACCTATGGCCCCGCCGGCATCTGCGCCAAGCAACCGGAATGGGCGGGGATGGAGTTGGTCCAGCGCGCCGAATGCAACGCCCGCCAAGGCGTACGCGTGCCGATGCAGGAAGCGATGACGGTGCTCGACCCCGAGACCATGCGGCCCGTGCCGGCGGATGGCGAGACGATGGGCGAGATCATGTTCCGCGGCAACGTCACCATGAAGGGCTATCTCAGCAATCCGGCGGCAACCGAAGCGGCGTTCGCGGGCGGGTGGTTTCACACCGGCGACCTCGCCGTGATGGAGACGGACGGCTATCTGAAGATCCGCGACCGCTCGAAGGACATCATCATCTCGGGTGGGGAGAATATTTCCTCCCTGGAGGTGGAGGAGGTGCTGTACCGACACCCAGCGGTGATAGGTGCCGCGGTGGTCGCCCAGCCCGACGAGCGCTGGGGAGAGACCCCATGCGCGTTCATCGAACTGAAGCCCGGCGCCAACGCGCGGGCCGATGAGCTGCGCGATTTCTGCCGCGAGCACCTGGCGCGCTTCAAGGTGCCGAAGAGCTTCCTGTTCCAGGAACTGCCGAAGACCTCGACCGGGAAGATCCAGAAATTCGTGCTGCGCGAGATCGCGAAATCGGCGAGTGCGATCGGCTGAGATCGCGTGCGCGGACCTGAAGGCGCCGTCGCGCCGCGGCCAACTCGGGTCCGGTGACGACCAGAGGCGCGCAGCCATTAGCCTCCCATCTGAGGGAACAAAAGTCGGGATGCGTCGTAAAGCCACTGCCCGTGCTGCCGCTGTCTCCCCCGCCACTCCCCGCCACATAGTCATACTGCAGCGACACCACCGCCCCGGCGCTGGCAGCGGTCTGCAACTGGAAACTCCCCGCTCCGCCCGCGTCGGCGCGGATCCCGGTCGACGTGGCAGGTCGATCGAGCCGGTGCCGATGAAAGGGGCCAGGCCGATGCTGCCGGGCTGGTAGACCGCCTCGGTCGTTGCCGTCTGGGATACCGCCAGCGTGGTGCCGGAATTGCCGAGATAATCCGTGCCGCCGTCATAGGCCGCCAGCTTCTCGTGGCCGGTCGCCGCGATTATGTCGGCGGCGATCTGCATGGCGCCGGTGCCCACCTCGACCGCGCCCGACAATCCCGCCGTGATGGCGGCCGGGGTGGCGTCCAGGCTTTCGATCGAGACCGTGCCGTCCACCGTCGCGGCGATGTCGATCCGCACGTCCTGCAAGGTGCCGAGGCTTGGGTCGAACTGGGCGAATGTCACCGTCGTCGACCAATCCGCCGGCGTGCTCGCGATGGTCTGTTGTTGCAGCACCGTCGTCTGCGCCGCCATCGCGGCCCCCGGCCCCGGTCTGCAACGTTCCTACAAGGTCCGGCCCGGCCCCGCAACGGCCGCGTGCCCTCGGGCGGAGTGTATGGTAACGGGGGCCAAACGGGAGGACTGAAGCCGATGAATAAACTGCTCGCCACCGCTCTGGCCGGGCTGCTCGCCGCGAGCGCGGCCCGCGCCGCCGACACCGACCCGCTCAAGGTCGGGGTGCTCGTCACCCTGTCGGGCCCCGCCGCCGTGCTGGGCCAGCAGGCGCGCGACGGGTTCAACCTTGGCGTTGCCGAGCATCACGGCAAGCTGGGCGGACGGACCGCCGACGTGATCGTGGTCGACGACGAGTTGAAGCCGCAGATCGCCGCCGAGAAGGCGAAGAAGCTGGTCGAATCCGACAAGGTGGATTTCGTGGTCGGGCCGATCTTCTCCAACGTGCTCGGCGCGATCTTCCGCCCGGTGACGCAGGCGAACGTGATCCTGATCAGCCCGAACGCCGGATCGTCGATCTTCGCCGGCAAGGAGTGCAGCCCGGATTTCTTCGTCACCAGCTATGAGAACAACCAGGTCCACGCGGTGCTGGGCGAGTA
>JBDTFI010000298.1:0-3729 GCA_039938035.1 Acetobacteraceae bacterium
GTGGCGTGAACGCGCTCTCCTGCCCAGAAAATGAGCAGGCCGGGTCGCGCCCGGCTTGAATGGAACCAACCAAGGGTTAGATTAGGGGTCACACGAAAATGGCGGAACTACAGAAGCGTGTTGAGGAGCTATCGGGCCTGACGGTGCTCGAGGCGGCGGAGCTGTCGAAGCTCCTCGAGGAGAAATGGGGCGTTTCGGCCGCCGCGCCGGTCGCGGCGGCCGCGGCACCGGCGGCAGCCGCCGCGGCTCCGGTCGAGGAGCAGACGGAGTTCACCGTCATCCTGGCTTCGATCAGCGACAAGAAGATCAACGTCATCAAGGAGGTCCGCGCGATCACCGGTCTCGGCCTGAAAGAGGCCAAGGACCTGGTCGAGGCCGCGCCGAAGCCGGTCAAGGAGGGCGTCAACAAGGAAGACGCCGCCAAGATCCGCAAGCAGCTCGAGGACCAGGGCGCCGGCGTCGAGGTGAAGTAGACGGCGGATCACGAGGGGGTTCTGGGACGCAGACCATAACGATGCCGGCCAACGGGCCGGCTTTCTCACGGCCGGGACGGCCCCTCGCGGGGCCTGAGCGGGCGGAAGCCGACGTGCTTCCGCCCGCGAACCCGTTTCAACCGGGGCGGCCGAACGTGCGTGCCTGAGACATGCGTGCCTACGGGGCAATTTTGGCGAGCAGGATAGTCGATGAACGCGATATCTAGGTCGGTGACGAGACACAAGCGCATTCGCCGCAGCTTCGGGCGCATCCCCGAGGTCGCGCGGATGCCGAACCTGATCGACGTGCAGCGCTCCAGCTACGAAGGGTTCCTGCAAAAGGATACCAAGCCCGACAGCCGTACCACGACGGGCCTGCAGGAGGTCTTCAAGGGCGTCTTCCCGATCGACGACTTCGCCGGCCGTGGGCGGCTGGAGTTCGTCTATTACGAGCTTGAGGATCCGAAATACGACGTGGAGGAGTGCATCCAGCGTGGGCTGACCTTCGCGGCGCCTCTGAAGGTCGTGCTGCGCCTGATCGTGTGGGACCTCGACGAGGACACCGGCGCCAAGTCGATCCGCGACATCAAGGAACAGCCCGTCTACATGGGCGACATGCCCCTGATGACGGACAACGGCACGTTCATCATCAACGGCACCGAGCGCGTGATCGTCAGCCAGATGCACCGTTCGCCCGGCGTGTTCTTCGATCACGACAAGGGCAAGACGCATTCGTCGGGCAAGTTCCTGTTCGCCGCGCGGGTGATCCCCTATCGCGGCTCCTGGCTCGATTTCGAGTTCGACAGCAAGGACCTCGTCTACGTCCGCATCGACCGCAAGCGGAAGCTTCCCGTCACCACCCTGCTCTACGCGCTCGACAGCGTCGCGACGCAGGAACTGCGGGAGGCTCGGAAGGCGAAGGGCGAGACGCTGGAACTCAGCGAGATCCAGGGCATGAACGCCGAGGAGATGCTCGGCTATTTCTACCGCCAGGTGGTCTTCGACCTGACCTCGAAGGGCTGGGCGCGGCCGTTCGATCCGGAGGCGTATCGCGGCCAGAAGCTGCTTGAGCCGATTGTCGACGCCGCGACCGGCGAGGTGGTGGCCGAGACCGACGCTAAGCTGACCTTGCGCCAGGCACGCAAGCTCGCCGAGACGACCAAGGAGGTGCTGACCAGCCGCGCCGACCTGCTCGGCCGCTTCATCGCCGAGGACATGGTCAACGAGACGACCGGCGAGATCTATGCCGAGGCCGGGGAGGAACTCGCAGAGGCACGCCTCGCCGCATTGGAGGAAGCCGGCATCACCAGCCTGCCGACGCTCGCGGTCGATCAACAGAACGGGCCGTGGATTCGCAACACGCTCGCGGTGGACAAGAACGCCAATCGCGACGACGCCCTGGTCGATATCTACCGGGTGATGCGCCCCGGCGAGCCGCCGACGCCGGAGACCGCCGAGACGCTGTTCCGCGGCCTGTTCTTCGACCCCGACCGCTATGACCTGTCCACGGTCGGGCGGGTGAAGATGAACATGCGCCTCGGCATCGACGCCGCGGAGGTTCCCGATTCCGTCCGCATCCTGCGCAAGGATGATTTGCTGCGCACGGTGAAGACGCTGTGCGGACTGAAGGACGGGCGCGGACAGATCGATGACATCGACAATCTCGGCAACCGGCGCGTGCGCTCGGTGGGCGAGCTGATGGAAAACCAGTACCGCGTCGGCCTGCTGCGCATGGAACGCGCGATCCGCGAACGCATGGGATCGGTCGATATCGACACCGTCATGCCGCACGACCTGATCAACGCCAAGCCGGCGGCGGCGGCGGTGCGGGAGTTCTTCGGCTCCAGCCAGCTCAGCCAGTTCATGGACCAGACCAACCCGCTGAGCGAGGTGACGCACAAGCGCCGCCTGTCCGCGCTTGGTCCGGGCGGACTGACGCGCGAGCGCGCCGGCTTCGAGGTGCGCGACGTGCATCCGACGCATTACGGCCGCATCTGCCCGATCGAGACGCCGGAGGGGCCGAACATCGGCCTCATCAACTCGCTCGCCACCTTCGCCAAGGTCAACAAGTACGGCTTCATCGAGACGCCGTACAATCTGGTGAAGGACGGTGTCGTGCAATCCGGCCCGCGCTACCTCTCGGCGATGGAGGAGGAGCGGCTGGTGGTGGCGCAGGCCGACGCGCCGATGGATGCCAACGGGAAGTTCCTGCAAGACCTGGTTTCGGTCCGCAAGCAGGGCGATTTCCGCCTGGTGCCACCCGATCAGGTGACGGCGATCGACGTCTCGCCCAAGCAGCTCGTCTCGGTGGCAGCGGCGCTGATCCCGTTCCTGGAGAACGACGACGCCAACCGCGCGCTGATGGGATCGAACATGCAGCGTCAGGCGGTGCCGCTGATCCAGGCCGACGCGCCGCTGGTCGGCACCGGAATGGAGGAGGCGGTGGCGCGTGATTCGGGCGCCACCATCGTCGCTCGCCGCGCCGGCGTGGTCGACCAGATCGACGGCGCGCGCATCGTCGTGCGCGCGACCAACGAGGACGGCACGACCAAGGGCGTCGATATTTACCGGCTGCGCAAGTTCATGCGCTCCAACCAATCGACCTGCATCAACCAGCGCCCGCTGGTGAAGGTGGGCGATCGGGTCTCGGAGCGCGAGATCGTCGCCGACGGGCCTTCGACCGAGCTTGGGGAGCTGGCGCTGGGCCGGAACGTACTGTGCGCGTTCATGCCCTGGAACGGCTACAATTTCGAGGATTCCATCCTCATCAGCGAACGCATCGCGCGCGACGACGTGTTCACCTCGATCCACATCGAGGAATTCGAGGTGATGGCGCGCGACACCAAGCTGGGCCAGGAGGAGATCACCCGCGACATCCCGAACGTCGGCGAGGAAGCACTGAAGAACCTCGACGAGGCGGGCATCGTCTATATCGGCGCCGAGGTGAACCCGGGCGACATCCTGGTGGGCAAGGTGACGCCCAAGGGCGAAAGCCCGATGACGCCCGAGGAAAAGCTGCTGCGCGCGATCTTCGGCGAGAAGGCGTCCGACGTCCGCGATACCTCGCTCAAGCTGCCGCCGGGCGTCACCGGCACGATCGTCGACGTGCGGGTGTTCTCCCGCCGCGGCGTCGACAAGGACGAACGCGCGATGGCGATCGAGCGGGCCGAGATCGAGCGGCTCGCCAAGGACCGCGACGACGAGAAGGCGATCCAGGAGCGCAGCTTCCTCAACCGCCTGCGCGAGAAGCTGCTGG
>JBDTFI010000299.1:0-3873 GCA_039938035.1 Acetobacteraceae bacterium
GCGTGACGGACGTCTCCAACCCCGATCAAGTCGCCGCGCTTGCCAGTGCCGCGCGGGAGAATTTCGGCGCCTTGCACGTCGCGGTGAACAATGCGGGCGTCGCGATGCACGGAATCCCGGTCGAGCAGGTGAGCGCCGATGAGTGGCGGCGCGTGCTGGGAGTGAACGTGCTTGGCGTCATTAACGGAATTCGTGCGTTCGTTCCCGCGATACGCAGTCACGGCGGCCCCGGCCATGTCGTCAACACCGCTTCCATCTCCGGCTTCTTCATCCGTCGCGGCTCCAATCAGGGCGCTTATTCGATGACGAAATACGCCGTGGTCGCGTTGAGCGAGGCGCTGAAACAGGAGCTGGACGGCAGCGGAATCGGCGTTTCCGTGCTCTGCCCCGGCCCGGTCCGCACTCACATCTTCGACGCGCGTCCGGACCATGCGGCGATCGGCGCGCGAATGATGGGCGCCGGTGCCCTGGAGCCCGACCAGGTCGGCGCCCGGGTGCTCCATGCGATCGAGAACGAGGAATTCTACGTCTTCACCCACGGGGCGGAGCGGGCCACGGTGCGGGCACGCCATGCAAGGATCGAGGCGGCGCTCGATCAGGCGGATGCATATTGGGAACGGAATTAGGTTGATTCGGCGTGATGGAGGGTGAAAGATGACCCGCAACACGCTGTAAAGGGTGACTTCAATGCCGGCTGGATCGGCGCGCCGCCGCGCCCACGCCGCCATCGTGCTTGCGGTTGTCGCCGCACTCGCCGGCTGCGCCGGGCCGCGCGGGAGTTATGAGAGCGCGCATCGCCACGGCAACTACGCACCGCCCGGGCCGCCGGGCGACCCGTGGGGGCCGTACATAAGCGAAGCCTCGCTCCGCTTCGGCGTGCCGCAGCAATGGATCCGCGCGGTGATGCGCCAGGAATCCGGGGGGCGGGATGACGCGCTGTCATCAGCCGGCGCGATGGGGCTGATGCAGGTGATCCCGTCGACCTACGCCACGCTGCGCGCCAGCTACGGCCTCGGCGACGATCCGTACGAGCCGCATGATAACATCATGGCCGGCACCGCCTACATCAAGGAGATGTACGACCGCTACGGCGCGCCCGGCTTCCTTGCCGCCTACAACGCCGGGCCGAACCGGCTCGATTCCTACCTGGCGAACGGCACGCCGCTGCCCGACGAGACGGTCGGCTATCTGTCCAACATCGCCCCGCGCCTGGGCTCATCCACCGCGCTCAGCGGCCCGCTCGCGGTCTACGCGGGCATCCCCAGCTACGGGGCGGCGCCGTATGCGCCGGCACAACCTCCCGTCGTGCTCGCGAACGCCTCTCCCGGATCGTGCGACCCGGACGCGGCTTACGACCCGAGCCGCGCGTGCGCCCCGCTTCCGCGGGCACCCTCGCCGTATGCACCCATCGTGCCGGTGCGTCCCGTCGTGTTGGCGAGCGCCTCCGCGGCGTCGTGCGATCCCGACGCGGCCTTCGATCCTGGCCGGCCTTGCACGCCGCCGCCGCGGCCGCGTGCGGTGCCCATCATCACCACACCACCGCCCACTTCGTTCGGCCCTGCCCGCCCGTCGGTACAACTCGCCAGCCTGACCGTCGGACGTCCGACCGGCTCCTGGGCCATCCAGGTCGGCGCGTTTCTGAACCCGGAGGCGGCCCGGTTGGCCGCCGCCGATGCCCGCCGCGCCGCTCCCGATCTGCTGTCGGCGGCCGCCGTGGAGGCGCCTCCGACCACTCCGTTCGGGGGCGCCTTGCTCTATCGTGCCCGCCTCGCCTCGCTCACGCCGGAGACGGCGAGCCTCGCCTGCGCCCGGCTGTCGACGCGCGGCACCGCCTGCATGACGGTGCCGCCGGGAGGTTAGTAGGGCGGATGCAATCCGCCGTCACCGTAACAGACAGCAATCCTCATCCGTACTGCTCGCCCCAGCCATGCAGCGCCTTGAGCACAGGGCCCAACGCCTTCCCCTTGTCCGTGAGATAGTACTCCAGTCGCGGAGGGTGCCTCTCGTACAGACGGCTGGCAATCACATGGCGAGCTTCCAAGGCCTTTAACCGCGCGGACAGTGTGTTGGAGGCGATCCCAATGACGCTCGCCTCGAGTTCCTGGAACCGCTGCGGTCCCCTTCGGAAAAGGTCGCGCAGAATGAGCAGTGACCACTTCTCGCCAATCACGTCGAGCGCCCTCGCGATCGGGCAATCCTGGCGGTCTCCGGTGCGCATGGCTGGAACCTGGGCCTTATCCTTGCTTATTCCAAGCGACTTCATATTGACTAGTCACTGCTGATCCACCACCTACGGCGCGACCCTCTGGAAAGGAGACGTGCCATGCCCGTGCCTGCATACGTCGCTTACGCCGTGCTCGGTGGCAACCTCGCCATCATCGCCGCGCTTCTGTTCGGCCTGCGCCAAGCGCTCGCGCGCGCCGGCTGGGCTGCCGAAAAGCGCGCCCCGGTCCTGCGGGCCGCTTGCGTCGTGCTGATCGGCTGGTACGGCGCGGTCCTCGCGCTCTCGTGGTTCGGGTTCTTCGCTGGCGCGGCTGGCCGCATCCCCACCATCGGGTTCGGCGTTTTCCCGCCGATCGTCGTCGGCGCGATCGCGCTGTGGAGATCGGGGACGCTGAGCCGAATGATCGATGCCGTGCCGCAATCCTGGCTGGTGGGCGTCCAACTCTATCGCGTGCTCGGCGCGATCTTCCTCATCCTGCTGGGGATCGGGCGGCCGCCCGGCGTGTTCGCGCTGCCGGCGGGCGTGGACGACGTTCTGGTGGGCATCCTGGCCCCGGTCGTCGGGCTTGCGTATGCAAGCGGTGTGGCCGGCCGGGGGCGCCTCGTTCTCGCCTGGAATACGTTCGGCCTCCTCGATCTCGTCGTGGCGCTGGGGACGGGCTTCCTGACCTCGCCGTCCCCGTTCCAGCTTCTGTCGCTCGCCGCGCCGAACACGCTGGTCAGCGCGTTTCCGCTCGTCCTCATCCCGGTCTTCGCGGTTCCGCTCTCGGTCCTGCTGCATGTGGCGTCGCTGATGAAGCTGCGGCGAGAGGCAGTGCAAGAAACTACTTCGCCTTCAGGCCTTCCCCTGCCGCACTCTCAGGTCAACGACGACAGCGGAGGCGCGATGTCCTCGAGCGACCGCCGCTCCGCCCGGATGCCGAGCGCGGCCGCGACCAGTGCCGCGACGATCATCAGCGCGGCGCCCAGCTCATAGCCCCACATGATCGACACCCTAGAACCGCTCTGGATCAGCGCACCGAACAGCGCCGGGCCGGCGACGCCGCCGATACCGGTGCCCAACGCATAGAACAGGGCGATCGCGACCGCGCGGACCTCGAGGGGAAAACTCTCGCCGACCGTGAGGTAGGCGGAGCTGGCGGCGGCGGAGGCAAAGAAGAAGATGACCGTCCAGGCGCCCGTCTGCCCGACCGCGGTCAGGATGCCGGCGGCGAACAGCCAGCCGGTGATCGCCATCAGGACGCCGGAGATCGCGTAGGTCGCGACGATCATCGGCTTGCGCCCGATCGTGTCGAACAGGCGGCCCAGCAGCAGCGGGCCGAGGAAGTTCCCGGCGGCGAACGGCAGGATGAACAGACCGACCCGCCCCGCCGCGATCCCATAAAAGTCAGTCAGGATCAGTGCGTAAGTGAAGAACACCGCGTTGTAGCAAAACGCCTGCGCGGCCATCAGCACGGTGCCGAGCACGGTGCGGCGTCGATAGAGCGTGAACAGCGTCCGTATCCCGGCGACGAACCAGGAGTGGACGTCGGTTCGCAGCCGGATGCGCGAGCCGGGCGGGATCGGCGGCAGGTCGCGGCCGGTCTCGGCGATAACGCGGCGCTCGATATCGGCGACGACCGCCTCGGCCTCGCGCGGCTGGCCATGCGT
>JBDTFI010000300.1:0-2803 GCA_039938035.1 Acetobacteraceae bacterium
CGATCGAGGGACAGGACGCCTTCGACATTCCCGGCTGCGTCGCGATCATGGAGCGCGAGGTTCGTAACGTGGGGCGACGCGGACTGGCGGCGACCGCGATCTCGGCGGTCGACGTCGCGTTGTGGGATCTCAAGGCGAAGCTGCTCGACCTTCCGCTCGTGCGCCTGCTTGGCGCGGCGCGGGCGGATGTGCCGATCTACGGCAGCGGCGGATTCACCAACTACAGCGACGCGCGGCTTGCCGAGCAGCTTGGCGGATGGGTCGCCGAGGAAGACTGCCGGTGGGTGAAGATGAAGGTTGGCCGCGACCCCCGCCGTGACCGGGAGCGGGTGAAGGCCGCGCGCGCGGCGATCGGCGACGCCGGGCTGTTCGTCGATGCTAACGGCGCGCTTGCCGCGAAGCGGGCGCTCGCCTTCGCCGATCATGTCCTGGAGCATGACGTGCGTTGGTTCGAGGAACCGGTGTCGTCCGCCGACCTCGCCAATTTGCGTCTGCTGCGCGAACGCATACCCGCCCCGATGGAGGTGGCGGCCGGCGAGTATTCCTACGTTCCCGCCGACATCCTCGCGATGCTCAACGCCGAGGCCGTCGACGTGATGCAGGCCGACGCGACCCGCTGCGGCGGCATAAGCGGGTTCATCGCCGCCGGGCCCATGGTCGCCGCGCACCAGCTCGACCTGTCGGGCCATTGCGCGCCATCGGTTCACCTGCACGCGGCTTGCGCCGTGCCGCGCCTGCGTCACCTCGAATGGTTCCACGATCATGTGCGGCTCGAACACATGCTGTTCGACGGCGCCCCGACGGCGAAGGACGGCGTGATCGCGCCCGACCTGTCGCGCCCCGGCCTCGGCCTCGCGCTGAAGCGCCAGGACGCCGAACGCTACGCCGACGATTGAGCGGGAACGGGCGAGGATCATGTCTGGCACTACGGGAGAGGGCGTCGGGCTGGCGACGCTGGCCACCATCGCGGTCGGCGTGCTCGGTGCGCTGGTGACGCGGCCGCGTCCGCCGAAGCATCGGCGTGTTCTCGCGGCGCTCCCGATGGGGGACCATGCGCTCGCCGCCCGCGCGGCGCGGCATCTGAACGCCAGCTCCGCGCTGCTGTCGCTGTCGGTGCTCGCCGATAGCGGGATCGAGCACTACCGCGGCATGTTCCACAACAAGGCGATGGTCGTCCCGCTCGCGGTCTCCGCGGCGACCTTGGCCACCAGCCTGCACGGCATGCGCGAGCGTACCGGGCGCGCCCATCCGCTGCGCCACGGCGTCGCCGCGACGGCCGCCGTCGCCGGTGTGATCGGCGGCGGCTTTCATCTCTACAACGTGGCGAAGCGCGACGGCGGATTCTCCTGGATGAACCTGTTCTACGGCGCCCCGCTCGGCGCCCCGTATTCCCTGATCCTTGCCGGCGTCATGGGAACCGCGGCCGAGCACGCGCGTGATTCCCGGCGCGGCCCGCTGAAGCTGTTCGGCCTTCGGGCCGGCCCGACCCTCGCGGCGATCACGTCGGCTGGGATCGCCGGCACCGTCGGGGAGGCCGCGCTGTTGCATTTTCGTGGCGCCTTCCACGATCCGTTCATGTATCTCCCGGTGACGATCCCTCCCATCGCCGCCGCGCTGATCGCGAAGGCCGGCATCGAGGCCGACATCGACGCGACGCCGCGCTGGCCGCGCCTCACGAGGCTGCTGCTATGGATCACCGCCGCACTCGGCTTCGGCGGGGCCGGCTTCCACATCTACGGCGTGTCGCGCAACATGGGCGGCTGGCGCAACTGGAGCCAGAATGTCCTCAACGGGCCGCCGATCCCCGCGCCGCCCGCCTTCACGGCATTGGCGTTCGCCGGCCTCGCGGCGCTCGACATCATGCAGGAGCGGCGCTGATGGAGCCTCGCTTTCCCGGCTACAGCACGCTCGCCAAGCGCGACACCCCGTCGTGGAACGACGCGACCCGCAAGGTCATCGACAAGCGGCTCAATGATCCCCCCTCGCGCGGCTTCTTCACGCCCGAGGAATGGCCGGTCCTGCTCGCGTTGTGTGATCGGATCATCCCGCAGACCACGGAGCCGAAGGTGCCGATCGCCAACTTCGTCGACGGGAAGATGGCGGACGACGACGGAGACGGCTACCGCCGCGCGAACCTGCCGACGATGCAGGAGATGTGGCGCCGCGGGCTCGCCGCGACGGATGCGGAGGCACGGCTGCGCTTCGGCGCGGTCTTCGTCGATCTGCCGGGCGGGCGGCAGGACGACGTGCTGCACGCGATCCAGCAAGGCGACGTGCGCGCGCCCGTCTGGGCCGACGTTCCGGCCAAGGAATTCTTCAAGTCGCGTGTCCTGCACGATGTTGTTTCGGTCTATTACGCGCATCCGCAAGGGTGGGACGAGATGGGGTTCGGCGGCCCCGCCTCGCCGCGCGGCTACGTGCGGATGGGTTTCGACCGTCACGATCCATGGGATGCGGTGGAGAGTAAACGGAATGCCTGACATCGTCCCCGATGGCCCGCGCGGCAAGAACGGCCGCGCGCCCGACGTGCTGCGCCCTGGCGGCTGGGTGCCGATGAAGGAATATCCCGAGAACGAGGAGGTCGATTTCGCCATCGTCGGCACCGGCGCGGGCGGTGCCACGCTCGCCGCGCGGCTGGCCGAAAGCGGCTTCTCGGTGGTCGCGTTCGATGCCGGCGCATGGTTCCGCCCGCTCGATGAATTCGCCTCCGACGAAACCGAGCAGACCAAGCTTTTCTGGCTGGATGACCGCGTGATCGAGGGCGATGAGGCGTTCAAGCTTGGCCGCCGCAACAGTGGCAAGG
>JBDTFI010000301.1:0-3093 GCA_039938035.1 Acetobacteraceae bacterium
TGAGCGGGGTCGCGAGGCGCAGCGCGTAGTCGATCGCCTCGATCAGGCTGTCCTCGTTCGCCCGGCCAGTGCCGGCGATGTCGAACGCGGTGCCGTGATCGACCGAGGTGCGGATGATCGGCAACCCCAGCGTCACGTTCACCCCGGACAGCGCTCGCCACGCCCCCGTCGTCGGATCGATGTCGAAGCCCAGCAATTTGACCGGGATGTGTCCCTGGTCGTGATAGATCGCCACCACGGCGTCGAACTGCCCGCCGCGCAGCTTCACGAAGACGGTGTCCCCCGGCACCGGCCCGGAGATGTCGAACCCTTCCCCTACGTACGCGGCCACCACCGGCGCGGTCACCTCGAGGTCCTGGCGCCCGAACAGCCCCCCTTCTCCGGCATGCGGGTTCAGCGCGGCGATCGCGATCCGCGGCCGGGCGAACCCAAGATCCCGCAGCGCCGCGTGGGTCAGGTCGATCACACGGCGCAGCCGAGCTTCCGTCAGCAGGCGCGGCACGTCGGCCAGCGCCACATGCGTGCTGACGTGGCTGACCCGCATTCCGCCATGCGCGAGCAGCATCACGGAGCCCTTCACGCCGGTGAGCGTGGCCAGCAGTTCCGTGTGTCCCGCGAAATGATACCCCGCGAGGTTCAGCGCCTCCTTGTTGAGAGGGGCGGTGACGATGCCGCCGATGCGCCCCGCTTGCGCCAGCCGCACCGCGCGCTCGACCGCGAAGTAGGCGAAGCGGCCGGCCTCCTCCGAAACCTCGCCCCAACGCACCGGAACCCGCTCCTCGCCGGCGGCCAGAAAGCCGAGCGGCGGCCAAACGCCATCCTCCTCGACCTCGACGAAATCGTCCGTGTCACCCAGGACGGCGCGCGCCGCGCCGAGCGCGGAGCGATGGCCGACAACCAGCAGATGCAACTCGCCCGCCGCGATGCGCGGCGCCAGACGCCGGCACGCCTTGACGATGATCTCCGGCCCGATCCCGGCCGGGTCGCCCATCGTGATCGCGAGGGTTTGGTTCATGCGGAGTCTCCCAGCTGCGCCAGCAGACGCGAAAGCAGGCCCGGATCGCCGAACGCGCCCGATTTCGACACCACGCGCAGCCCGTCCCAGACGCCGCCGCGCAGCACCGATGTCGGAATGCCGGGCATCACCTGCCCGTCGACGTCCAGCCGTACCGCGCCGAGCGCGGTGCACGATGCCCGCAGCGTCTCCCCGCCCGCCACGAACAACGTGCCGGGCGGTTCCATGCGCGACAGCAATCCCGCGAAACACCGTTCGATGTGTCGCGTTCCGTCCGGGCGCGACAAATGCGCCGGCACGACAGCCGCGACCGCCACCGCGCCGTCGCGGCCAAGCAGGCGCGCGATCCGCGCGGCTTCGTCGGCATCGCCACGATCGATCCGCCGAACCCGCGCCCAGGCGGCCGAGAGTTGCGCGACCGAGACAGCATGATCGGACCCGATCAACGCCAGAACAGGGCCGGAGAGCTTCGGACAGGGCACCGTGCCGTTGCCCGCCAACGCCCCGGCAAGTCCCGCCGTGCCGCACCATAACAACGGCCCCGACAAACAGCGGGCCTCGGCGACCACCTGATCGAGGTCGCCATCATCCTCGGCATCCCACAAGCTGACGCCCTCCGGCGCGGCGTCGCCCGGTCGGCACAGCGTGGCAGCAAAGCCGAGATCGGCCAGCGAGGCCGCCAGATCGGGCCCCGTCACGCGCCACGTCGCGCCGTCGCGCAGAAGCTGTCGCCCGGCGCGGGTCACCCTTCCCTGCCCCGGAAAAGCGGGTGCGATCACGCAATGGGCGAAGCCGGGCAGACAAGCGGCGATCTCGGCGGCGACGTGACCGCGCAGCAGGCTGTCGATCTTCCTGAACGCCGGCTCGGCATCATCGAGCACAGAGGCCAGCCGCCGGGTCAACGCCGCCGCCTCGGTTGCGTTCAGTTCCCGCGTCCCGGCGTCGATCGCCGCCGGCCACGGCAGGTGGCGGTGCGGTCCCCAGACTGTCGGGATGAAATCCTCCACCGCGGCGAACCGCGCGGCGCAATCGAGCGCGCCGGTGAGATCGTCGGCCAGGATGCGAAGCCAGCTCACCCGCGCCGTGTTTGCCCGAGCGCGGCGCCCCCGGCGAACCGCGCCCGCCCGCCCAGCGCCTCCTCGATGCGCAGCGCCTCGTTCCATTTCGCCGTGCGCTCGCCGCGCGCGAAGCTGCCGACCTTGAGCTGACCGACGCCCCAGCCGACCGCGAGATGGACGATCGTCGTGTCCTCGGTCTCCCCGGAGCGGGCGGAGACGATACCCGCCATGCCGCTCTCGCGCGCCGCGTCCCACGCCGCTCGCGTCTCGGTCAGCGTGCCCCGCTGGTTCGGCTTCAGCAGCACCGCGTTGACCGCGCCACGCATCGCCGCCTCGCGCACGCGGCTCGCCTGGGAGACCAGGAAATCATCGCCGACGACCTGTATCCGTCCGCCCAGCTCGGCGGTGAAAGCGGCGAAACCCATGTCGTCGTCTTCGGACAATGGATCTTCAATCGAGACGATCGGGTAGGCCCGCACCCAGCCGGACAGCAGGCGGATCATGCCCTCGGTGTCCAGTTCGCGCTTCTCCAGCGCCAAGCGGTACTTGCCGCCGTGCCCGAGTTCGCTGGCCGCGACGTCGAGCGCGATGCCGACCTGCGCGGGCGCCTTGAAGCCGGCGCGCTGGATCGCGCGGACCAGCATCTCCAGCGCCGCCTCGTTGGTGGTGAACGAAGGCCACCAACCGCCCTCATCGGCAACGCCCGCCCGGCTTCCTGCCTCGGCCATCAATTCGCCGGCGGCCCGATAGATTTCGGCGGTCCAGTCCAGCGCCTGCGCGAAACTGGCAGCGCCTGGGCAGACCACCAGGAAGTCCTGCACATCGACGCGCCGTCCGGCATGGGCGCCGCCGCCGAAGATCTGGATCTGCGGCAACGGCAGCGTGCTCGCCTCGG
This sequence comes from Acetobacteraceae bacterium, assembly GCA_039938035.1. GTDB lineage: Bacteria > Pseudomonadota > Alphaproteobacteria > Acetobacterales > Acetobacteraceae > DATFDN01. The sequence goes on from JBDTFI010000301.1 coordinate 2,969, forward strand.
CGCCGCCGAGGTAGCGGTAGAGCGGCTCCCCGGCGGCGGACGCGGCGGCGTGCGCGGCGGCCATCGAGACGGCGATCAGCGCGTTGGCGCCCAGGCGCGATTTGCTCGGCGTTCCGTCCAGCTCG
>JBDTFI010000302.1:0-2535 GCA_039938035.1 Acetobacteraceae bacterium
GCTGCAAGGGCCGTTGGAGGCCTGGATCGATTTCATCATCGACGAGGTGCCTGCTCTGCGCGGCGAGGGCTGGCAGGTCGAGATCGCCGAGACCTTTCCGGTCCGCCTCGCCGAGATGCAGGGCGACGTCACGGTCGAGGTCGTCGAGCAATCCGGCATGGACTGGTTCGACCTGCACCTCGGCGTCATGGTCGACGGCGAGCGGGTCGACCTGATCCCCGCCCTGCTCGACCTGATCGCCGCCGGGCACGGCCTTCCCACCCAGCGCGACGACGACGAGGCCGCGCCGCTCCTGCTGCGCCTGCCGGATGGCCGCCTGCTTCCGGTCCCATACGCGCGCATCCAGCCGATCCTGGCCCCGCTCCTCGAGCTGTTCGCCCGCGACCCGGCGGGCGCGGGCTCCCCGCGCCTGTCGCGCGCCGATGCCGCCGACCTCGCCCGGATGGAAGCCGAGAGCGCAGGGGCGGGCATCTCCTGGACGGGCGGCGAAGCGGTGCGCCAGCTCGGCCGCCAGCTTCGCGACGCCGGCGGAATTCCCAACGCGACCGTGCCGGCCCGCTTCACGGCCCAACTGCGCCCCTATCAGGCGCGCGGCGTCGATTGGCTGCAATTCCTGCGGGTCGCCGGCCTCGGCGGCGTGCTGGCCGACGACATGGGGCTGGGCAAGACGGTGCAGGCGCTCGCCCATCTGGTCATCGAGCAGGCGGAGGGACGGCTGGATCGCCCGGCTCTGGTGGTGTGCCCGACCAGCCTGGTGGCGAACTGGCGCAATGAGGCGGCACGCTTCGCTCCCTCGCTGCGCGTCCTGACCCTGCACGGGCCGGACCGCGCCGCGCGCTTTCCCGACATCGGCGCGCATGACCTGGTGCTCACCACCTACCCCTTGCTGGCGCGCGACCACGCCGCGCTGGCCGGCCAGGAATGGCACGTGGTGACGCTCGACGAGGCGCAGGTGATCAAGAACCCGGCGGCGGCGACCTCGAAACTCGCCCGCACGCTGAAGGCGCGCCAGCGGCTTTGCCTGTCCGGCACCCCGCTCGAGAACCACCTGGGCGAGCTGTGGTCGCTGTTCGACTTCCTGATGCCCGGCTTCCTGGGCGATGCCCGCAGCTTCCAGCGCCGCTTCCGCACGCCCATCGAGAAGGGTGGCGATCTGGAGCGTCAGACGATGCTCGCCCGCCGGGTCGCCCCGTTCCTGCTCCGCCGAACCAAGGCCGAGGTCGCCGCCGACCTGCCGCCGAAGACCGAGATCGCCGAGACGATCGAGATGGGCGAGGCCCAGCGCGCGGTCTACGAGAGCATCCGCCTCGCCATGCACACCAAGGTCCGCCAGGCGATCGCCGAGCGCGGCCTCGCCCGCTCCGGCATCATCATCCTCGACGCGCTGCTCAAGCTGCGCCAGGCGTGCTGCGACCCGCGCCTGCTCAAGCTCGCCACAGCCAAGGCCGCCCGCGCCAGATCCGCCAAGCTGGAGCGGCTGATGGAGATGCTGCCGCAGATGTTGGAGGAGGGCCGCCGCGTCCTGCTGTTCTCCCAGTTCACGTCGATGCTGGCGCTGATCGAGGCGGAACTGGCCGAGCGTCGGCTGGACTACGTGATCCTGACCGGGGCCACCCGCGACCGCGTCCAACCGGTCAAGCGGTTCCAGTCGGGCGCCATCCCGCTGTTCCTCATCAGCCTGAAGGCTGGCGGTCTCGGGCTGAACCTGACGGCGGCCGACACCGTGATCCACTACGATCCCTGGTGGAATCCCGCCGTGGAGGACCAGGCCACCGACCGCGCGCATCGGATCGGCCAGGACAAGGCCGTCTTCGCCCACCGCCTCATCACGGTCGGCACGATCGAGGAGAAGATGGAGACCCTGAAGGCCCGCAAGCAGGCCCTCGTCGCCGGCATTCTCGGCGCCGAGAGCGGGAAGGCGTTGAAGATGTCGGAGGACGACGTGGAGGCGCTGCTGGCGCCGGTCTGATCCGATCGGAGTTGCCCGACGGCTCACATAAGCCCATATATCGGCTCAATCGATCTCATGAGGCCGCCCATGTATCCCGTCTCCGTCGCCAAGGTCGCCGCCGCGCTCGGCGGCGCGCGGACCCTCGGCGTTGTTCCCCATACCATCGGTGAATTGGCCGACGCCGTCGCCCACGGACTGCCCCGCGCGGTGGTCCGGCAGATCGCCGGGGAAGCGGCGCCCGGTGACAGTGCGGCGCGCCGGCGTATCGCCGATCTGGTGGCGTCCTCGGCGACGCTCAAGCGCAGCGAGCGCCTGTCGCCCGCCGCTGGGGAGCGGGCCGAGCGGCTTGCCCGCGTCGTGGCGCTCGCTCGCCAGGCGATGGACGATGTCGAGGAGGCACGGCGCTGGCTGAACGAGCCGCATTTGCTGCTGGGCGGGCGACCGCCCATCGAGGTGGCCGCCACCGATCTCGGCGCGCGGCAGGTCGAGCGCATCCTGCTTAACATCGAGTACGGCCTGCCGGTCTGAGCCGCCTTGCGGCTCTACCGTGTCGCCTCCGCACGCCATCCGGTATGGGACGGCGC
>JBDTFI010000303.1:0-3439 GCA_039938035.1 Acetobacteraceae bacterium
GCGCGCTCGCCGCGCGGGGGCACCGGCTGCGCCTGCTGGTCCGCGCGACGAGCGATCGGCGCAACCTGGTGGGCCTCGACGACGCCGAGCCGGTCATCGGCGACCTGACCGATCCGGCGAGCCTCGCACGGGCGGCCGAGGGATGCCGGTATGTGTTCCACGTCGCCGCCGACTATCGCATCTGGGTGCCGAATCCTGACGCCATGCTGCGCGCCAATGTCGAGGGCACGGTGGCGATGCTGGGCGCCGCGCAAGCGGCGGGGGCAGAGCGGATCGTCTATTGCAGCTCGGTCGCGGCCCTCGGGCTGCGCGCGGACGGGCGGCCGGCCGACGAGACGACCCCGGTCGATCCGGCGGCGATCGTGGGCATCTACAAGAGGTCGAAGTATCAGGCCGAGCAGGCGGCGCTCGATCTGGCGCGTCAGGGCGTGCCGGTGGTGATCGTCAATCCCGCGGCTCCGGTGGGGCCGCGCGACATCCGCCCGACGCCGACCGGACGGATGATCCTGGACGCGGCGGCGGGCCGGATGCCGGCCTATCTCGATACCGGACTGAACGTCGTCCACGTCGATGACGTGGCCGAGGGACATCTGCTGGCGCTGGAACGCGGACGAGTCGGCGAGAAATACATCCTGGGCGGCGAGAATTTGGATCTGCGCGACCTGCTGGGCTTGGTGGCCGAAGTCGCCGGGCGGCGGAAACCGTTCATTCGCCTGACGCACGGGATGGTCTGGCCGGTGGCGGCGGCGATGGAGGCGCTGGCGCGAATCGTTCCGTTCGAGCCGCCGGTCACGCGGGATCATCTGCGGATGGCGCGCAAGAAGATGTTTTATTCATCGGCCAAGGCGATGGGCGAACTCGGCTATCGCCCGCGCCCGGTGGCCGAGGCGGTGCGCGACGCCGTCGCGTGGTTCCGCGCGACCGGCTTGTTGCACCGATGACCGTCGTCGCGGCGCTGGCGCTGCTCGTGTGGGTGTACCTGCTGTTCGGGCACGGACGGTTCTGGCAGGGCGGCCCGTTGCTGGAGCCGGCGCAATCCGCCATCGTGCCCACCGTCGCGATCGTGGTGCCGGCGCGCGACGAGGCGGCGACGATCGAGGCGGCGCTGCGCTCGCTGCTGGCGCAGGATTATCCTGGGACATTCCGGATCATCCTCGTTGATGACGAGAGCACCGATACCACCGGCGCACGGGCGCGGGCGCTGGACGATTCGCGATTGACGGTGATCGCCGGGCAAGCGCGACCGGCGGGGTGGAGCGGCAAGCTGTGGGCGGTGGCGCAAGGGATCGAGGAGGCCGAGGAGGCCGAGATGATCCTGCTGACCGACGCCGACATCGTGCATGACCCGCGCCATCTATCGGCACTGGCCGCGAAGATCGAGCGATGCGACATGGTCTCCGAGATGGTGGAGCTGTCGTGCGCGAGCTTGCCCGAGGCGGCGCTGGTTCCGGCGTTCGTGTTCTTCTTCCAGCTTCTGTACCCGTTCGCGTGGGTCAACGACAAGCTGCGCGCGACGGCGGCGGCGGCGGGCGGAACCATTCTGGTGCGCAGGCGAGCACTGGCGCGGATCGGCGGTATCGGGGCGGTACGCGGTGCGCTGATCGACGACGTGGCGCTGGCGGTCGCGGTGAAGCGCGGCGGCCCGATATGGCTGGGTCACAGCACGCTGGCGCGCTCGGTGCGGGCTTATCCGCATGTCGCCGACATCTGGCGCATGGTGGCGCGCACCGCGTACGTCCAGCTTCGGTATTCGCCGTTCCTGCTTCTCGGATGCGTGCTCGGCATGGCGCTGACCTGGCTGGTGCCTCCGCTGGCCGCGATTGCCGGGCACGGCGCGGCCCGCGTCATGGGGGTGCTGGCGTGGGCGGCGATGGCGTGGGCCTACTTGCCCACGTTGCGCCGGTTTCGCCTGTTTCCGCTTTGGGCATCGTTCCTGCCGCTGGTTGCCCTGTTCTACACGGCGGCGACGATCGGTTCGGCGCTGAACCACCATCTCGGGCACGGCGTGACGTGGAAACGCCGCGCCTACACGGGGGCAGCATGAACGTCGAAGCGTGGTCGGGCAAGGATCGCGGGGACGAGAATTTTCCCGTCGGCTCGCTGCTGATCCGCAACGCGCTGCGCCCGCATGTCCATGCGTTCTATGCGTTCGCGCGCAATGCCGACGATATCGCCGACAGCGCCGAGCTTGCGGACGACGCCAAGCTGGCGCGGCTGGACGTGATGGAGGACGTGCTGCTGGGTCGATCCGACACGGGCGCACCATCGGCGTTACAGCTTCGCGCGAGCCTGGCGGAGACCGGGGTGACGGCGCGCCATGCGTGCGATCTGCTGTTGGCGTTTCGTCAGGACGCGACGAAGCGGCGCTACGCGAGTTGGGCGGAGCTGTATGAGTATTGCCGGTTCTCGGCGATGCCGGTGGGGCGGCATGTGCTTGATCTGCACGCCGAGGGTGCGGGCACGCACACGCCATCGGACGCGCTATGCGTATCGTTGCAGGTATTAAACCATTTGCAGGACGGGGCGAAGGATTTGGCGGAACTCGATCGCTGCTACCTGCCGGCCGATCTGCTGGCGCGGCACGGCGCCTCGGTCGAGGAACTGCGCGCGTCGCGCGCAAGCCCCGGCTTGCGCGGCGTATTCGACGCTTTGCTGGGCGAAGTGGAGACGCTGAACCGCGCCGCCGCCGATCTGCCCCGGCGCACCCGCGATCGCCGGCTGCGGGTGGAGACGGCGGTGATCGTCGGGCTCGCGCGACGACTGACGCAGCGGTTGCGCGCGCGTGATCCGGTGGCGGGACGAGTCGCGCTGAGCAAGGCGGATGCGGGCGCGAGCGTGCTGTCGTCGTTGCGGTTCCTGGCGTGAGCGCCCCGCTCGGTTGCGCCCCGGCCGATCTGGCGGCGGTGGAGGCGGTGGTGCGCGGCGCAGGCAGCTCGTTCTATCGGGGGATGCGCGTGCTGGCGCCGGATCGGCGGCACGCGATGTACGCGATCTATGCGTTCTGCCGGCTGGTCGACGACATCGCCGACGGGGACGGCGACCTCGCCGACAAGCGCGCGCGCTTGGCGGCGTGGCGAACGCGGATCGGCGGCCTGTATCGAGGCGAGGCGGACGGGCCGGTGACGCGCGTGCTGGTAGCGGCGACGGCGCGGTTCGCGCTGCGCCACGAGGATTTTATCGCGGTGATCGACGGCATGGAGATGGACGCCGAGGCGCCGATCGTCGCCCCCGACCTCGCGACGCTCGATCTCTATTGCGACCGCGTGGCCTCTTCCGTCGGGCGGCTGTCGGTGCGTGTGTTCGGCGACGCCTCCCCGGCGGCGGACCGGGTGGCGCACGCGCTGGGCCGGGCGTTGCAGCTGACGAACATCCTGCGCGACGTCGATGAGGACGCCGCGCGGGGGCGGCTCTATCTGCCCCGCGCGTGGCTGGACGAGGC
>JBDTFI010000304.1:0-5032 GCA_039938035.1 Acetobacteraceae bacterium
CACGCCCGAAACGCCGGCCGGCAGCGAGGCCGACCGGCGAAAAAGCAATGACAACCGCGCCGCCTCAGCCGTTCTCGGCGCGCAGCATGTAACCGGCGTTGCGGACCGTATGGATCAGCGGCGTCGGGAACGGCTTGTCCACTTTCTGACGCAGGCGCGAGACGTGAACGTCGATGACGTTGGTCTGTGGGTCGAAATGGTAATCCCACACGCCTTCCAGCAGCATCGTCCGAGTGACCACCTGACCGGCGTACCGCATCAGGTATTCAAGCAGCCGGAACTCCCGCGGTTGCAGGTCGATCTTCTGCCCCGCCCGCTTGACCTGCCGGGACAGGAGGTCGAGCACCAGATCGGCGACCTCGAGCTTGGTCACCGGCCCTTCCGGCTTGCCACGGCGCACCAGTGCTTCCACGCGGGCGAGCAACTCGGAGAAGGCGAAGGGCTTGGTCATGTAGTCATCGCCGCCCGCTTTCAGCCCCTTCACCCGCTCGTCCACCTCGGCGAGCGCCGAGAGAATGAGCACGGGGACCGTGTTCTTCTGCCCACGCAGGGTTTCGAGCACGCGCAACCCGTCGATCCCGCCCGGCAGCATCCGGTCCAGGATCATCGCATCGAACGGCTCGCTCGCGGCGAGGAACAGCCCGTCGCGTCCGTTGTCGGCGTGCTCCACGACGTGCCCGGCCTCCTTCAGGCCACGCACGACGAAGCCCGCCACCTCCCTGTCGTCCTCAACCACCAAAATCCGCATCCGTGCCTCCTTCGGCGTTCGACTGCCTATTGCGTCCCTTCCGCGGGCCGCCGCCCGACGGTTACCGGTACCGAGACCGCGCGGTCGCCGCGGCGGACCTGGAGCGTCACGGTGTTGCCCGGTGGCTTCTCGGCGATCGTTCGGACCAGTCCGAGCGAGCTGTCGACCTGCTCACCGTTGACCGCGGTAACGACGTCGCCCGTGCGCAGCCCGGCGCGCGCCGCTGGGCCGTCCCGCTCGACACCGGCGATGGCGACCCCGGCATGCGTCCCCGCCGCCCCGCCGATCGTCCGTACCGATACGCCGAGCCATCCGCGATCGATGTGGCCATGCGCCGCCAGCGCCGTGACCGCGTGGCGTACAAGATCCGCCGGGATTGCGAAGCCGATGCCGACCGATCCGCCGGAGGGCGAGACAATCGCGGTCGTCATGCCCACGACCTCACCGTTCATGTCGAACGCCGGGCCGCCCGAATTGCCTGGATTGATGGGGGCATCGAGCTGGAGGAAGTTGTCGAACGGCCCGGCCCCGAGATCGCGCCCTTCGGCGGAGATGATTCCCGCCGTCACCGAGCCACCCAGGCCGAACGGGTTTCCGGCCGCGAGGATCCAGTCGCCGACTTCCAGCTTGTGAGCGTCGCCCCAGACGATGGCGGGCAGCGGGTGCGGCGGGTCCACCTTGATAACGGCGACGTCGGTCAATTCGTCGGCACCGAGCACGCGAGCCGGAAGTTGGGTGCCGTCCGAGAGGGACACCATGATCTTGCTGGCCTGGCCGACGACATGGTTGTTCGTGACGATTATTCCGGATGGATCGACGATGAAGCCGGAGCCGGCGCCCATCACATCCTCGCGCCGGCCGCCGAAGCGGCGCCGGAACTCCCGGCCCAGCGGCGTGTCGCGCAGTTCCGGCGGCAGCTCGCTCAGGACATTGCCGGCCGAGACCGTTTCCGTCACGGCGATGTTCACCACCGAAGGCAGGACCCTCTTCACCAGCGGCGCGAAGCTTGCCGGGAAGCCGCGCGCGCTGGCCATCTGCGGCGACGTGGTCGCGCAAGAGGACGCGAGTAGCGCGAGGCCAAGCACCAATCCCCTTGGGAGGAGGCAAACGGGGCGGCGGGCCGTCATTCGGACTCGACTCTCCTGGGCGGGTAGGCTGAACGCTATGTCATGACATGGCACGGCGCACCGGGAGCAACAAGAATCCCTCCATTAGGCTTTCGTCACCAGGACCGAGGTTTTCGGCCGGGAGTCGCGCCGCTGGCGCCTCATGTGGCATGAAGCGCTGGCCTGGAGAGTGGTTGATGAGTCTGGCGGGCGCATGATCCGATTTCTGACGGCCCTGGCGCTGCTGTTCGCGGCCACGCCGGCGGTCGCGCTGGAAAGCGCGCGCGCGGTCAGTCCGCGCGCGACGGTTTCGCTGGTTTCCGACAGCGACACGGTGGCGCCGGGCGTGCCGATGCGGCTGGGGCTGCTGATCCGGCTGACGCCGGGCTGGCACACATACTGGAAGAACCCCGGCGACGCGGGGGCGCCCGCGGAGCTGCGGCTGGAGCTGCCACCGGGCGTTGCCGCCGGCCCGTTGACGTGGCCGACGCCCGAGCCGCTGCGCGAAGGCCCGCTCCTGACATACGCCTATACCCAAGACGTCCTGCTGCCTCTGACGGTCACCGCGCGCGCCGGGTTCGCGGCCAACGCGACGGCCGACTGGCTGGTCTGCAAGGATATCTGCGTTCCCGAACACGCCGATTTTCACCTGACCTTGCCCGAGGGGCGGCCGACACCCTCCGCCGAGGCGCCATTGTTCGCCGCCGCCGATCGGGCCATCCCACGCGCCTCGCCGTGGACGGCGCGTATCGCCACGGACGGCGTTCTGTCCGTCGCGGGGCCGGAACTTGGCCCCGCGACGGTCGCGCGGGCGCGGTTCATGCCGGACAAGGCGGGCGTGATCGATGACGCGGCGGCGCAGACGCTGCGGGTCGCGCCCGGCGCGCTGTCGTTGACGCTGGCGCCGGGCGCCGGATTCCGTGCCGGCGAGGGGCTGAGCGGCGTCCTCGTGGTGCGCGACCGCGCCGGGCTGGCGACGAACGTGACCATCCACGCCACCAGCGGTCCGCCGCCGCCGATTCTGGCGCCAACCTCCGCTTCGCTGTGGCGGCTGTGGGGACTGGCGTTCCTCGGCGGGGTCATCCTCAATCTGATGCCATGCGTCTTTCCGGTGCTGGCGTTGAAGGCGATCGGACTGGCGCGCGGCGTGCGGGCGCATGCCTGGAGTTACACGGCGGGCATTCTTGCCGCCTTCGCCGCGATGGGCGGTGCGGTCATGGCGGTGCGTACGTCCGGCGGGGACTGGGGCTTCCAGTTCGCGTCCCCCGCGTTCGTCGCCGCGACCGCCTGGGTGATGCTGGCGATCGGGCTCAATTTGTCAGGCGTGTTCCGGGTCGGTGCCGGCGCTCTGGGCGGCGCCGGGCAGGGCGTCGTGGCGCGCGGCGGGCATCTGGGCAGTTTCGCGACCGGGTTGCTCGCGGTGTTGGTGGCGACGCCCTGCACCGCGCCCTTCATGGCCGTCGCCGTCGCCGGCGCGCTGGCCGCGCCGCCGGTGGCGACGTTATCGGTCTTCCTGGCCATGGGGCTGGGGCTCGCCGCGCCGTACGTGGCGCTCACCTACGCGCCGGGGCTGGCACGCCGGCTGCCTCGGCCGGGGCGATGGATGGAGTGGCTCCGCAAGGTGCTCGCCTTTCCGATGTACGCCACGGCAGCGTGGCTGGTGTGGGTGCTGAGCCAGGAGGCCGGGCCGGAGGGGTTGCTGGCTGGATTGGCCGGGTTTGTGCTGGTCGGCGGCGCGGCATGGCTGGTGGGCGCGACGCAGACCGAGCCCGCCTGGCCGCGGCGCCTCGGCGCCGGGCTGGCCGGTGTCGCGGTCGTCATCGCGTTGGCGTTGCTGCCGCGCATCCAGGGCGACCCGGCGGCGGCGCGGGTTGCCGACGGCGCCGAGGCGTTCAGTCCGACGCGGCTGGCCGTGCTGCGTGCCGAAGGCCGCCCGGTGTTTGTCGATATGACGGCCGCGTGGTGCGTGACCTGCCTGGTGAACGAGCGCGTGGCGATCGACACCGACGCGGTCCGAAACGCCTTCGCCGTGCGCGATGTCGCCTATCTGAAGGGCGACTGGACCCGCCAGGACCCGGCGTTGACGGGATTCCTGCGCGAGAACGGACGCGATGGCGTGCCACTGTACCTGTTCTATCCCGCGCACGCCCCGGCGCCCGTCATGCTGCCACAGATCCTGACGGCGGGGACGGTTCTGACGGTGCTTGGGGCTGGGTAGATCGGTTTCACGCGAACCGGAACGCCCGGGGTACGCGGTGGGACAGGCTAGGCCAGCAGGGCGTGCAGCGCGGTCGCGACGCCCGGCGCGTCCCAGTCCATCCCGCCCTCCTCGATCCCGATGATCCGGCCGGCGGCGTCGATGATGTAGGTCGTCGGCAAGCCGGTCGCGCCGAATGCATGCATCAGCGCCGAGTCGGTGTCCGTCAGGACCGGCAGACCGGCGATGGCGTGCGCGGCGTAGAACGCCTCCACCGTCCTCGCCCCCCCACGATCGGCTGACACGGGAAGCACGCGGATGCCCACGGGCGCGAGGGTGCGGGCGAAGGCGGCGAGGGAGGGAAGCTCCGCGATGCATGGCGGGCACCATGTCGCCCAGAGGTTCACGATCACCGGCTTGCCGGCGTAGTCGGCGATCCGCTTCGCGGCGCCATCGGCGGTGTGAAACGCGATGTCGGGCGCCGGGCGAGGCGGGGCGACCGGCATCAGCCTGGCAAGCTCGGCGGCGCGCGGTTTGCGCGCGCCCAGGAGCGTCGCTACGGTCCCGCCTGCCAGCAGGCCCCGACGGGTCAGCCTCATCATGGACATCCTTTCTTGAGCAACACGGAGCAGCGCCGCAACCCGCCGGCCAACGAGCAATGGGGCGGGCGGTTCGCCGCCGGGCCGTCCGTCATCATGGCCGAGATCAACGCCTCCATCGGCTTCGACCGCAAGCTGTGGCGCCAGGACATCAGGGGTTCGCTCGCGCACGCCGCCATGCTGGTGAAGGTAGGCGTGATTGCGGCCGCCGACGAGGCGGCGATCCGCGACGGGCTGGCCATGATCGCCCAGGAGATCGAGACCGGCGGCTTCCCGTTCTCCGACGCGCTCGAGGACATCCATATGAACATCGAGGCGCGGCTGACCGAGCGCATCGGGGAGGCGGGCAAGCGGCTGCACACCGGGCGCAGCCGCAACGACC
>JBDTFI010000305.1:0-10905 GCA_039938035.1 Acetobacteraceae bacterium
GCCCGCAAGCGGCCACCCGACGGCGCATGAATTCCGCCAACGCGGGACTGCTCGCCGGCTTCATCATCAGCGTGCTTCAGGCCAGCGGCTATTGGGGCGTGCTGGGCTTGATGGCGATCGAATCCGCCTGTCTGCCGCTGCCTTCGGAGATCATTCTGCCGTTCGCGGGGTATCTGGTCTCGACCGGGCGGCTGAACCTCTTTTTGGTCGCGACCGTGGGGGCGCTCGGGTGCAATCTCGGCTCGGCCATCGCCTACGAGGTGGGGGCGCATGGCGGGCGTCCGGCGGTTCGCCGCTGGGGCCGCTACGTGCTGCTGACCGAGCGCGACCTGGAGCACACGGAGTGGTTCTTCAACCGTTTCGGCGGTCCGGCCGTGTTCATCGGGCGGATGCTGCCGGTGATCCGCACCTTCATCGCGTTGCCGGCCGGCATCGCGCAGATGCCGCGCCTGCGCTTCCACCTCTATACGTTCGCCGGCTCCTGGCCGTGGTGCTTCCTGCTGGCCTGGATCGGCATGAAGCTTGGCAACGCCTGGGACACCAACCCCAGCCTGCACGCGGTGTTCCACTATTTCGACTACGCGGTCGGCGTCATCGCGCTGATCGTGATCGCCCGGTTCGTCTGGTCGCGCTGGGGGCAACGGAGGGCGTGATCGCGCCGGGCGACGCGTTGTGCTAGGGTGGTGCCATGAGCGCATCGTTGAAGGTTCCGGAGTTGATGACGGTCGAGGAGTTCCTGGCATGGGATCCTCCCGGCCCGTATCGATGGCAGCTCGTGGACGGCGAGCCACGCGCGATGGCGCCCGCCAGCGATACGCATGGAGCAATCCAAAGCGAGTTCGGCCGGTTGCTGGGCAATCACCTGCTCGCCCGATCCAGCCCGTGCCGTGTCATCACGGCGCCCGGGGTCGTCCCGCGGGTGCAGTCGCGCACCAATTTCCGCATCCCCGACCTGGGGGTGACGTGCCCGAGCCGGGAAGGCGAGGAGCAGCCGATCCTGCTGGTGGAAATCCTCTCGCCGAGCAACCGCGCCGAGACCTGGAGCAACGTCTGGACCTACATTGCCATCCCGAGCGTGCGGGAAGTGCTGGTGCTGCGCAGTGACGCGATCAGCGCCGACCTCCTGCGCCGGGGCGCGGACGGCGGTTGGCCGGAACGCGCGGACACGATCGAGGGCGGCGATTTGGTACTGGAGTGCATCGGTTTCGGGGTAAAGTTGTCGGACATCTACCGCACCAGCCGGCTGAGCGGGTGACCCCAGCCACTGAAGCAAGAGGCGGAATAAAATTCCGCCCTACACCTCAGGCCTACCCCTCATAGATCATCTTCCGCGTCATCCCGCCGTCGATGACGAACTCGGCGCCGGTGACGAAGCCGCTCTCGGGCCCGACGAGGTAGGACGCGAGCGCCGCCACGTCGGCCACCGTGCCGACGCGCCCGGCCGGGTGCTGAGCGTGATCGGCCGACGTCGGCGCCGGGCCCTTGGTCAGGATCCAGCCGGGGCTGATGCAGTTGACGCGGATCGCCGGGCCGAGGCTGATCGCCAACGCGTGGCTGAGCGCCAGCAGCCCACCCTTGGCGGCGGCGTAGGCCTCGGTGTCCGGCTCCGACATATGCGCGCGGGTGGAAGCGATCGTCACCACGGCGCCGGCCGCGATCCGCAACATCGCCTCGGCCGCGCGCACCAGCAGATACGTGCTGGTCAGGTTGATCGCCAGCACGCGCGACCATTCGGCGAGGCTCAGCGCCGCAAGCGGCTTGCGGATCATGATGGCGGCATTGCACACCAGGGCGTCGAGCCGGCCCTCCTCGGACGTGACGCCGGCGATCAGGCGCGCCACGTCCGCTTCCTCGCCGACATCGCAGAACACGGCGCGCCCGCCCGGCGGGACGGGCGCCGCGTCCAGGTCGGCGGCGACGACGCGAAAGCCGTCGGCGGCAAGCCCCGCGGCGATGCCGGCGCCGATCCCGCGCGCGGCGCCGGTCACCAGGGCGACGGGCACGCTCATCGCATCAGTTGCTCCAGGATGCGGTTGCTGCCGGCGAGCTTGTCGGCGATCAGCGTCGTCATGGTGCGATGCACCAAGCTGGCGAGGTCGGGGTCGTCGCGTTCCATCCGCTCCATCTCCCGCACGTCCAGGCGATCGACCCGGCACGGCGTGTCGGCGAGCACGGTCGCGGTCCGCCGCCCGCCCGCATAGATGCCAACCTCGCCCATGATCGTGCCAGCCTCCGCGGTCCGCACATGCGCCCGCCCGCCCCCCGGCACCTCGATATGCACGGAGACCATTCCCTCGGCGACGAAGTAAAGCGCGTCGGCCCGGTCGTTCTGGCGGATCAGGACGGCCCCTGCCTCCACGTCGAGCCGTTCGAGATAGGCCGCCAGCCGGCCGCCATCGACCGGCCGCCCGGTCACGTCCGCGATCAGAGCGGCGAACGAGGCGCTCGCGGCGACCGCCGCGGGCGCCGCGTCGGCGAGCAGCGCGTCCTCGGCGTAGTGCAGCGCCTTGTCGGCGGTATCGCAAGCAAGCAACGCGTCCGGCCACGCGATCGGGCTGCCATGCTGGCGAAGCTGGGCCGCCATCGCCGGGGCGAGGCCGGTCAGCACCAGCCCGAAATTTCGCTCCCGCGCGAGTTGATGGAGTCGATGAAAGATCTGGCAGGCGGAGGTGTCCATCCCGACCACGTGGCGGAAGTCGAGGATCAGATAGCGCAGCCCATGGTCGGGTACTTCCTTCAGAAGATCGACCGCGTTCAGGAAAAACAGGTAGCCTTGCAGGCGGCACAGCCGGACCGAGTCACCGAGCCGGCCGAGCGTGGCCTCCGCCTCGCGTGAACGGATCAGGCTGCTGTGCTGAAGCGCGCCGCTGACGGCCAGACGCACCACCGGGATGCTCCGGTAGTTCCAGACGAACATCAGCAAGGTCAGGCCGAGGCCCACGCCGACGCCGCGCACGATGCCCAACCAGATGATCGCCAGCAACACGAGCAGCAGGATGGCCATCTCCTGGCGTGGCAGCCGATGCCGCTCCTTCCAGACGCGGTCGATCAGCCGGTCGCACCCGTTCGACAGCAGCACCGCGCCGACCAGGAAGCGCGGCACGACATCCAGCGTGTCGGCGCCGGCCAGCAGGACGAGGGCGCAGCACAGCGCGACGCCCACCGCCATCACCCGCGTCGTCGCTCCCATCCGCCTGGCCATTAGCGTGGAGATAACAGACTGGGTGGACACGAGACCGCCGAAGGGTGCCGCGGCGATGGAGCCGATGCCGGCGACAACGACCTCCCGGTTCAGCTTCAGCGGCTTGCGGAGTTCCAGTTCCAATCCGCTGACGATGAGGATGACGGTCGTCGCGCCAAGCAGCACGATCGTCAGGGCGAAGGAGGCCAATCCCGGAATGGCCGTCCAGGGCACCTGCGCCGCGAGCGTCCAGTCCGGCGCGCTCCAGACACGTCCCGACACGAAGGGTCCGAGCAGCCAGCCTTGCCGTTCCAGGCTGGCAAAATCGACGCCGAGGAGCATGCGCATCGCATGGAACGCGACAAGGCCTGCCGCCAGCGTCAACGGAATGACCGCCCAGTGGCGGATGGCACGCCCCAAGCCGACCAGCAGGGCGCCCATGACGATGGCGCAGCCGGCGCGCGGGAGAACGCCAGGGGAGAGCAAGGCAACCCACCCGAGACCAATCGGCTCGATGGTGGCGGCGATCTTCAGGCCGCCAAGGACGAACATCCAGCCGATCCCCGCGTTGTAGGCGCTCACCACGGGATACGGCAGGAAGCGGGCCAGTGCGCCCGCGCGAAAGACGCCGATCAGCACACAGACGAAGCCGGTGAAGGCGGTGACCGCGCCGCACACCAGCATCGCCGCCCGCGCCGCGCGCACCGGGTCGAGCCCCGGCATCGCGTGCGCGACCGCTGCCGCGATCAGCGCGTAGACGACGACACAGGCGCTGATCGGCGCGGTCGTCATGCCGGGCTCGGCGCTGAACAGCGCGATGGCCACCGCGCTCACCGCGAGGCCGGCGAGGACAGCCGAAAGTCCGACCAGCAGGCCGGGCGCGAGTGGGCCGGAGCAGATCAGGCCGGCATAGGCGATCGCGTTGATGACCGAGAGCAGCGCGACGACGACCGCGGCGGAGCCGCCCGAGACGAGCGCATGGACGGCTCCGCCTGGGCGCGTCCCCGAGGTCGCAGCGGCAACCGCGACCGCCATCTCACCGCCCGAGCGCCTGCACGATCTCCTCGGTCATCTTCTTGGCGTCGCCGAACAGCATCATGGTGTTCGGGCGGAAGAACAGTTCGTTTTCCACCCCGGCATAGCCGGGGGCCATCGAGCGCTTGACGAACAGGACGGTGCCCGCCTTCTCGACGTCGAGGATCGGCATCCCGAAGATGGGCGAGGCGCGGTCGGTCTTGGCGGCCGGGTTGGTCACGTCGTTGGCGCCGATGACATAGGCGACGTCGGCGGTGGCGAACTCGTTGTTGATCGTCTCCAGCTCGAAGACCTCGTCATACGGCACGTTGGCCTCGGCGAGCAGCACGTTCATGTGCCCTGGCATCCGCCCAGCGACCGGGTGGATGGCGTATTTCACGTCCACGCCGTCTTTCTTCAGCGTGTCCGCCATTTCGCGCAGCGCGTGCTGGGCCTGCGCGACCGCCATGCCGTAGCCGGGCACGATGATGACCTTCGAGGCGTTCTTCAGGATGAACGCCGCGTCCTCCGCGTTGCCGGATTTCACGGTGCGGTCGAGCGCTGCGCCGCCGGCCGCCACCGCCGTCGCGCCGCCGGTGCCGAAGCCGCCCAGCAGCACGTTGAAGATGCTGCGGTTCATGCCCTTGCACATGACGTAGGACAGGATCGCGCCCGAGGCGCCGACCAAGGAGCCGGTGATGATGAGCGCTAGGTTCTGGATGGTGAAGCCGATGCCCGCCGCCGCCCAGCCCGAGTAGCTGTTGAGCATCGATATGACGACCGGCATGTCGGCGCCGCCGATCGGGATGATGAGCAGGAGGCCGAGCGCGATCGCCAGCGCCGCCAGCAGCCAGAACACCACCTGCTCGCCGCCGCTGGCGACGAAGACCACGATCAGCACGATCGCGAGGATGCCCAGGCCCAGGTTGAGCCAATGCTGCATCGGGAAGCTGATCGGCGCGCCCTTCATGATGCCTTGCAGCTTGGCGAAGGCGATCAGCGAGCCCGAGAAGGTGATGCCGCCGATCGCGAGGCCGATCGACATCTCGATCAGGCTCTCGGCGTAGATGTGGCCGGCGACGCCGATGCCGAACGATTCCGGCGCGTTGAGCGCGGCGCCGGCGACGAAGACGGCGGCGAGGCCGACCAGGGAGTGGAAGGCGGCGACGAGCTGCGGCAATGCGGCCATCTGGATCCGCATGGCGATGAAGCTGCCGACGGCGCCGCCGATGACGACGCCGAGCACGATCAGCCCGTAGCCGCTCGCCCACATCTCGTTGCCGATCAGCGTGGCGAGCACGGCGATCAGCATGCCCGTCATGCCGAGCAGGTTGCCGCGCCGCGAGGTGACGGGGCTAGAGAGGCCGCGCAGGGCCAGCACGAACAGGACGGCGGCGACGAGGTAGAAGAAGTCGGTCACATGCGGAGACATCATCGGACGCGCCTAACCCTGCTTGCGGCGGAACATCGACAGCATCCGATGGGTCACCAGGAAGCCGCCGAAGATGTTGACCGAGGCCAGCAGCACGGCGACGAAGCCGAAGGCGCGCGAGGCGTGGCTGGCGGCGAGCCCGGCGGCGAGCATGGCGCCGACGACGATGACCGAGCTGATCGCGTTGGTGACCGCCATCAGCGGCGAATGGAGCGCCGGAGTGACGTTCCAGACCACGTAATACCCGACGAAGCAGGCCATCACGAAGATCGCGAACAGGTAGATGAACGGAATCCCGACGACGAGCGGCGTCGCGGCGATGCCGCCGCCCACAAGGCTCGCGGCGTGGGCGGCGAGCGCGTTGGCCTGCTCGGCGAGACGGGCGGCCTCGTCGGCGATCTGGTTGGGATACATCGGCGTCTCCGGAAGATCAGGCGGCCAGGGTCACGCGGCCAGGGTCACGCGGCCTGCGCGGGGGCGGGGGCGAATTGCGGGTGAACCACCACGCCGGCGCGGGTCAGTAGCACGCCACGCACGATGTCGTCCTCGGCCGGCAGTTTCGGCGCGTTCACCTCCTTGTCCCAGAAGCTGGTCAGGAAGGTCATCAGATTGCGGGCATAAAGCGCGCTGGCGGCGACCGGGATGCGGCCCGGCCAGTTGCGCCAGCCGAGCACGACGACGCCGTTGGACGTGACCACACGCTCCCCCGGCCGGGTCACCGCGCAGTTGCCGCCCGCGTCGGCGGCGAGGTCGACGATGATGCTGCCCGCACGCATTTCCGCGACCATCGGCTCGGTCACGATCACCGGGGCGGCGCGCCCCATCACCAGGGCGGTGCAGATGACGATGTCGCTCTTGGCGACGGTGCTCGCCATCAATTCGGCCTGCTTCTGGCGGAAGGCATCCGTCATCTCGCGCGCGTAGGCGCCGGTCTGCGCCGCCGTCTCGGCGTCCTCGACGCCCACGAAGGTGGCGCCGAGGGAGCGGATCTCCTCCTTCGCGGCGGGACGCACGTCGGTCGCCGAGACGATGGCGCCCATCCGCCGCGCCGTGGCGATCGCCTGCAGCCCGGCGACGCCCGCGCCGATCACGAGAACGCGGGCCGGCGGAACCGTGCCGGCGGCTGTCATCATCATCGGAAAGCCCCGCTCGAACGCCGCCGCGGCCTCGATCACCGCGCGATAGCCGGCGAGGTTGGCCTGGCTGGACAGCACATCCATTGCTTGCGCGCGACTGATGCGCGGCAGCAGCTCCAACGCCGCCACGTCGATCCGCCGCTCCGCGAGCATCCGCACGGTCGCCGCATCGGCCTCGGCGCCGGCGACGCACACAAGCAGGGCATCGGGCGGGATCAGCGCGATCTGCTCGGGCTCCGGCAACTGGACCGCGAACACGATCCCTGCGCCGGCGAGCGCCGCGCCGGCATCCGGGGCGATTTCGGCCCCGGCGGCGGCGTAATCGGCGTCCGGAACGCCCGCCTGGGCGCCGGCGCCCGTCTCCACCGCGATCGCCAGTCCCAGCGCCGAAAGGCGCTTGACGGTCTCCGCCGTCGCCGCCACGCGCGTCTCGAACGCGCGCCGCTCCTTCAGCACCGCAAGGCGCATTCCACTCGACCCTTTGATCTGGCGCGACGATTGATGCGCGATGGGTCCACGCCGCGCAAGAGGATAAGGCGGGCGCGAATTGGTTGGGGATGGGTTACTTCCGAGACGTGCTCAGCGCGCGCCGGTGCTCGCCGATGGCAGCGGCCGGAAGAGGGCGGCCCGGGGCAGGCGGGCGGGACGGGCCGCCTCCGGCTCGATACCGAACTGGATCATGTAGGCGCGGAAGCGGTCGCGTTCCGATCCGGCGTCCAGCCCGTGATCCTCGAAGCGGTAGCTGTGCTGGCCGTAGCCGCCATTCGGCCGCTCGGCGACCAGGGAGGCCATGCGCGTGGCCGCTTCCGGCGCCAGGGTCAGCCCGAAATGGGCGTACACGTTCTCCACCGTGCTCACCGGGTCGGTGATCAGGTCGAGATAGTGGACATGGCAGATCGGCTCGGCGAACGGCGCCTCGGCGTCAGCCTGGATCATCCGCAACGTGCCGTCGTACCACCGCGCGCTCTCCTCATGGCCGATCCGGCCGGGGTCGATGCGCCGGGTGAAGGGGCGGCGCAGAACCTCGGTGAGTTCGGTGAGAGAGAGCAACACCTTCACCGGATCGCGGTGAACAAACACCACCCGTGCGTCCGGGTAGGCGACGCGCAGCTCCCGCAGGGCGAACAGATGGTCGGGGCACTTCAGCACCCAGCGCCCAGCGCCCTCCTGATGTTGAAGATGCTGGAGGAAGCGGCGGTGGAACAGATAGCCCGCCAGGTGGCCGGTCTCGTCCAGCCAGTTCCGATAGGACGGAATCTGATAGGTCGTGTCGAAACGCAGGCTGCGGAACACATGCGCGGTGATCTCGCAGCATTCCTGCGGTGAGCTGGCGTCCAGCGGATGGAGGGAGCGGAACGCCGGTGCCAGCCGTTCGAAGGCGCGAAGCTGGCGGTTCACGTGCCGTTCGCGCCGATCAGGCCCGGTCGCGTCGGGATAGGGATAGATCGCCTGGAACACGCGCGGCGCGCGCGTCGCCGGGTCTTCCATCATCAGGCGGTGCAGGAACGTGGTGCCGCTGCGGGGCAGGCCGGTGATGAAGATCGGCTTGTCGATCGGCTGCGCCAGGATCTCCGGGTGCATCGCCTCCTCGGCGCGAAGACGCAGCAGGTTCGACAGGAGCCGCACGGTGTCCCAGCGCAGCGCGGCGCGGCCGACCAGGCTAAGGCTCGCCTCCTGACGGCACGCCGCGAGCAGACGCTCCAGCGGCTCGATGATCGCCGCCTCGTCGAGGTCCTCGAAGCCGGTGCGCCGCCGGGCCTTGGCCAGCAGGGGAGCCGAGGCAAGGGGGCGATCAAGAACGCCGATCATGCCCGCCAGGGAGTCGGCGGCGCCCAGAACTGTGGTGGCGATGGACAAGCCGGCGTCTCCGGAAGGGCTCTAGCGAGTTCTCCAAATGGGAACCATCGTCACGGCCATCAGCGCGCTAGCCGCCGCACGCCATCACGTTAGCCGGAGTTCTTCGCGACGCAAACCCTCGGCCACTCTCGACCCCGGCCATGCCCGGCCCATATTCCCTTTCGAGGAAGGTTGGGGATGGCAAGATGACCGGGATCGTCGTTGGCCGACGCGCGCTGCTTGGCGGCGTGGCGGTGGCTCTGCTGGCTGGACCGATCGGCGGCGTCCACGCAGCGGAGGGGCCAATCGCGCCGATCGAGCGGTTCGCTCAGACATTGCTGAGCATCATGAAGCAAGGCAAGGCGACGCCGTTCGTACAGCGGGCCACCGAGCTGACGCCGGCGCTCGAAGGCGCGCTCAACCTGCCCGCCATCCTGCGCCTCTCGGTGGGCGCGAGCTGGGCGGGGCTGGCGCCGGCGGAACAGCAGCGATTGCTCAACGTATTCCGGCAATACACCGTCGCGACGTTCGTCGAGAGCTTCGACAGCTATAACGGTCAGACGGTCGTCGTGTCCCCGAATCCGCGGCCGCTGAGCGACAATGCGCAGGTGGTGCGGACCGAGATCATCCCGCGCGACGGTACCGACCCGCATGCGATCGACTACGTCATGCGCCCGGCGCCGGACGGCACCTGGAAGGCGACCGACGTGCTGGCGGACGGCACGATCAGCCGCGTGGCGGTGTTGCGCTCCGATTTCGCCGCCATGCTGGTTAGGGGCGGTCCCGCGGCGCTGGAGGCCAGCCTGCAACAGAAGACCGCGGCGCTGGAGGGCGGCTGAGCGAGTAGTAGGACCAGTCGAATGATTCCCGGCCCGAAGGGCGACCCGCATGGTCAACGAGAGCACGATCGGCTGGGAGCAAGGTTAGTCGCTGCCGGCGGCGGAGCTTCGCCTGGGTCGGCGGACGGTTCTCACCTTCCCGCTGCTTCCGCCTCCGCAGAATAACTGATCGCCGCCGTCTGACTCGAGCCCAGATACGCCTACTCCAAGCGGCATCTCCAGTCTCTCCAGGACCTCTCCCGTTTGGGGATTGACTCGCCTCAAATCGCTCTCGTCACCTTCCCAGGTGCCGTGCCAGAGTTCGCCGTCGATCCAGGTGACCCCGGTGACGACGCGGTTGCACTCGATGGTGCGAAGAATCACCCCGGTTTGGGGATCGACCTGATGGATCTTCCGGTCCCGATACTGCCCCACCCAGAGCGTCCCTTCGGCCCACGCGAGGCCCGAGTCGCCCCCGCCGCCAGGCGCCGGGATCGTCGCGAGCACCCGGCCGGTCTTCGGATCGATCTTCTGGATGCGATCCTCGGCGATCTGAAACAGATGCTGACCGTCGAAGGCGGTTCCGACGTGCGCGGCGACATGGATCGAGCGCAGCACCTTCCCACTCGCTGGATCGAAGGCGTTCGGTTCTGTCAGATTTGGCGCCATCCGGTTCTACGATTTTCGGCCTTGGACGCCGGCACTCAAGCTGCCGCCAGGACGGCGAGAACAATCGCGGTTCTCCGCATATGCCGCCAGGGCCGCGCCGCAGCCGGAACATGTTGACGCATGCGAGATCGCCACCGGAGAAAGTTTCGCAGTTCGTCATAGCCGCGGCAGTAGCGTGTCGCTGATCTCGTGCTCTTCAGTCCAAACATCGGTCGACATCGGCTCTTGATGCTGCGATGGTCCTGCTCAAGTCGGGTGTTGAGGTAGCGGCTCGTCCGGTGCCGCACGTGTTTGCCGAGCTCGGTCCGGATGGCTCCGGGATAGGCATCATGGCCGTCGGTGGTGGCCCGATCGGGCGTGACGCCTGTGACCGCTCTGGCCGATCGAAAGAATGCCTTGGCGGAGTTGCGATGGTTCTGTCAGCCCTTCGGTACGATAAGAAGGCCGCCAACTTCCTGGCCGGCGTCTGTCTCGCCTCTGCAGTCACATATTGGCTGCAATGAATCCACGCCCTAGGGTCTTTAGTCCCGGCATTTGATGGTGCGGGCTTGCGGTACACGAGGTGGGTTGTGTTTGCCATGCGCGGCAGATGGCCTCGTATGGTGTGAGCCCCTGCAGCGTTTTGAGCCGACGGGCGAAGTTGTAGGCGCGGACGAAGTCGCCGAGATGCTGGCGAAGCTGAGCGTGGCTGCCGTAGTGGTATCGCTGGACGGTGGCTTCCTTGATGGTGCGGTTCATCCGCTCGACTTGTCCATTGGTCCAGGGATGGTTAATGAAGGTCACAGAGCCATTGAACCCAATGTCTTGGCCGCTTAGCCT
>JBDTFI010000306.1:0-6350 GCA_039938035.1 Acetobacteraceae bacterium
TGATCGGCGAGCCCGCTGATCGAACTGCGCGGTCCATAAGGCCGCTTCCAGTTGGCGCCGAACTTGAATGTCCACCACTGGTTCCAATCGTGCGTATCGACCGCGTGCTTCGGCGGACTGAAGACCAGCGAGCCCGCCCGGAGCATGTGCGGCAGGGCGCCCGGATAATCCTTCGGATCAGGCGCGATCTCGGCGAAGGTGACATAGCCGGTCGCGCTGACGAATTCGCGGAACGCGCGATTGGTGACCGGCGTGCTGTCGATCCAGAATGCGTCAACCGTCGCGCGATGGACCGGCGCCTCCTCGGGGTAGTGCGTGTCTGAACCCATGCGGAAGGTGCCGCCGGGAATCCAGGTCATGTCGACGCGGGAGGTACCCTCCGAGGTCAAACTTTGCGGCCGCCTCGGCGCAACGGCGTCAAGCTTCGTCATCGTCTGGTTCTTCCCATTAGCACTTGACCACGCCGTCGCCGCGCCACGCAAACGCCGCCGGCGGTCACGACACCATCCGACAGAGGAGGGCAGGGCGCGACCAGCCGTTCTGTCCGACATCCCCATCCGGCCGGTGTTCCGTGGGCGAGTCTGACCGACACGCGGGGCTTTTGCAATGCTTTGCTGGCGTTGCCCACAACCGATCGTGACGTCACCACGCTCGGCCCAAAAACCGAAATACCCATAGACCTTCGCTTGTGGCTCGCGGGTTCGTTCCTCGGAGACTTTCGTACGCCTAGCGGCGCCCGAAACTCTTCACGAGAGCGGACCGGCTGTTTGCAGCTGGCCAGGGCGCTAGCGGACCTTGGCTGGCTCCTGAGTGCCTCTCACGGGGGTGCCTTGTCCACGGTCACCGCTCAGTCGGCCGGCGGCGCTTGTCCCCGTGGTGAGCCGCGGAAGACCTATGCGATCGGGCGCATTCCCCGGCGGTGTAGCCGTCGAGGAGTGAGTCGATGGCTTCACAGACGGTGTCCTGGGTGCGGGCCGCAGCCTGCAGCAGGTGCTTGAGCTTGGCGAGGACCTGCTGGATCGGGTTGAGGTCGGGGGAGTACTTCGGCAGGAACCTCAGCTTGGCGCCGGCTCGGCGCAGTGCCTCGCGGACGGCGCGGCGCTTGTGGCTTTGCCGATTGTCGGCGATCACCAGGTCGCCGCGGCGCAAGGTTGGGGCTAGTCTAATCGGCCGTATCAGCCGGTCGCCGTGCGACGACGCCTGATCGGCGTGACCGCCGCGACGGGCGCGGGGACATCGTCGCTGTTGTCCAGCGACTGGAGCAGGGCAGCGCGAATCTGGTGCAGCCGGCGCTCGTTCTCGATCTTCAGGCCGAAGACATCCTTGACGTAGAAGACGTCGACGGCGCGCACGCCATAGGTGGTGACGTGCGCGGAGCCGATCTGCAATCCCTGCTCGCTGATCGCAGCGGTCACGTCGTGCAGTAGGCCGGGGCGGTCACGCCCGTTCACCTCGATCACCGTGAAGGTGTTCGAGGCGTGATTATCGATCACCACGCGAGGCGGGACATGGATCGCCCGCACGCGCCGCCCGAGCAGCGCGGCCGAGACCTTCCTGATCTCGGCATCCAACCGGAGCTGGCCAGAAAGCGCCTGCTCGATCAGCACCGATAGCCGTGCCAACCGATGCGGCGCCTCGAAAGCCCCCCCGGCCGCGTCCTGGATCCAGAACGTATCGAGCGCCATGCCGTTGGTGAGCGTATGGATGCGCGCATCGACGATGGAGGCGCCGGCGATCGCGAGGGCGCCTGATATCCGGCTGAACAGGCCGGCATGGTCGGCGCAATATACCGTCACCTCGGTGACGGCGCGCGCCGGCAGCGGTTCGGTCTTGACCGTCAGGGGCGCCTGGCGGCCTTCGGCTTCGCGCACCAGCCGGGCGTGGCGGGCGTGCGTCTCGGGATCGAAGGAGAGCCAGTAACTGGGGTAGCCGAGCGAGGTGAACGCCTCGATCTCGGCGGTTGTGAAGTCGCCCAGCAGGGCGGCGGCGGCCTGCTTGGCACGGCTGACCCGGACGTCGCGCTCCGTCGTGGCGAGGCCACCGGCCAGGACCTCGGCCACGCGGTTGTACAATTCGCGCAGCAGGGTCGCCTTCCAATTGTTCCACACCCTCGGCGAGACGGCCCGCATGTCGGCGACGGTGAGGACCAGCAGCAGCTTCAGCCGCTCCGGCGACTGGATGAGATCGGCGAGATCGAGGATCGTCTTGGGGTCGTCGATGTCGCGCTTGAATGCGGTCTCGCTGAGCAGCAGGTGGTGCAGTACGAGCCAGGAAACCGTCTCGGTCTCCTCGGCCGACAGCCCGAGTTGCGGGCCGACCTTGACCGCGATCTCCGCGCCGAGTTGCGAGTGATCCCCGCCACGCCCCTTGGCGATGTCGTGCAGCAGCATCGCGACGTGCAGCGCGCGACGGGACTGCATGTGATCGACGACACCCGAGGCGATCGGCGCGATGTCGGACAGCTCGCCCCGCTCCAGCGCGTTCAGCACGCGCACCGCCTCGATTGTGTGCTCGTCGACGGTAAAGACGTGGTAGGTATCGAACTGCATCTGTCCGACGATGCGCGCCCAGTCCGGCAGATAGCGGCCAAGAAAACCCGTCTCGTTCAGGATCGCCAGCCAGTGCGCGCCGTCCGCCTCATGCGGGTCGGCGATTCTGCCGCACAGCAGCTCCATGAACAGGCGTGCGGCCTCCGGATCGCCGCGCAGCCGTGCCACGCACCGCTCGCCGCGGATCAGCGCGCGCACCGCCAGCGGATGCAGCGACAGATTCCGGTCGCGCGCCACCTTGAGGATACGCAGCATCTGGATAGGCTCGGCGCCGAAGTCGCGTCCGGACAGCGGGAGCAACTGGCCTTCGGCCAGCACGAACCCCGCGTCGAGCAGCGCCTTGTCGGTTTCCGCCACGATTGCAGGCGAGCCAAGTGCGAAGCGCAGGATCGCCGGCTCCAGGATGCGGGTGATGCGGGCCACTTCGCGGGCCGTGAGGAAATAATGGCGCATGAACCGTTCGACGCCATCCTGCCGGCCGTGGGGTGTGTAGCCCATGCGCGCGCCGACGACGGGTTGGAGATCGAAGGTCAGCCGCTCCTCCGCGCGCCCGGCGACGTAATGGAGGTGAAAGCGGAGCGTCCACAGGAATTCCCATGCGCGGCGCGCATGCCGGGCCTCGGCGTCCGTGAGGATGCCGCCCACTTCCGCTAGCTCGGCCATCGTCTGGGTGCCGTACACGTAGCGGGAAATCCAATATAAGGTCTGCAAATCGCGCAGGCCGCCACGGCCCTCCTTGATATTCGGCTCCACGACGAAGGGGCTTTCCCCGAAGCGGCGATGCCGCACCGCGCGCTCGGCCTGCTTCGCGAGGATGTAGTCGGGGGCGCCCGCTTCTCGGCAGGCGATCACGAATGCCTCGTGAAACTCCTCGAACAACGCCGGCTCGCCCGCCAGATGGCGGGCGTCGAGCAACGAGGTGCGGATGGTCGCGTCCTTGGCGCCCTCGGCGAGGCATTCCGCGACCGAGCGGGTCGCGTGACCGACCTTCAGGCCAAGGTCCCACAGGAGGTAGAGCATGTAATGGATCACTTGGATCGTATGCTCTGACGGTTCCGGCTGGGTGAGGAACAAGAGGTCGATGTCGCTGAAGGGAGCCAGAACGCCGCGCCCATAGCCGCCGGTGGCGGCGATGCTGAGCGCCTCCGCCTCGCCGAGCACGCTGATCGCGTGGGCGTGCAGCGCGCGGATCAGTCCGTCGGTAAGCGAGCCGAGGAGGCGCGCCGCCTGCAATCCGGTGACCTGCTCCCGTTCAAAGGCATGCTGCGTGTGGGTCTGAATGCGCGCGAGGTGGCGGCGAAAGGCTCCCAGGGCGGCATCGCGGGGCGCGGCGCCGCTTTTGCCGGCCAACTCCGCCAGCGCCTCCGACAGGAGGGCGTCCGCGGCTTCTGTTCTGGATGGCAAGGGCGCCTGGATCAACATGTCCGATAAGGTACTAGGTCCGTCCGTCGTGGGAAACCGCCAGCATTTCCTTCAGCCGATACAGCGCGTCGAGTGCCTCGCGGGGAGACATCCGGTCGGGTTCGAGCGCGAGCAGGGCCTCGGTGGCCGCATTACTACCGCCAGATGGCGGCGGAAGCGAGGCGGCGTCGGTGTCCGGGTAAGAAACGGTCGCGAAGAGCGGCAATGCGGAGAGCCTGGCCGCGCCCAACGGGCCGCCCTCACGTTCCAGCGCCGCCAGAAGCGTCCCCGCCCGGCGCACCACCGGGCCGGGCACTCCCGCGAGTTCGGCGACATGGACGCCCCAGGACCGGCCGGCCGCGCCTTCGGCCACTTCGTGCAGGAAGACCACCGATTTCTTCCACTCCTTCACCCGCATCGTGTGTGGGCGCAGACGGGGCATCCGATCCGCGAGTTCCGCCAGCTCGTGAAAATGCGTGGCGAAGATGGTGCGGCAACGGATTATCGCGTGCAACGCCTCCAGCACCGCCCAGGCGATGGCGAGGCCGTCCAGCGTCGCCGTTCCGCGCCCGATTTCATCGACCACCACCAGCGAGCGCGGACCCGCCTGGTTCAGGATCGCTGCCGTTTCCGTCATCTCGACCATAAAGGTGGAGCGCCCGCGCGCGAGGTCATCGGCGGCCCCGACGCGCGAAAACAGCCGGTCCACCACACCGATGCGCGCGGCGACGGCGGGCACCGGCAGACCCGCCTGCGCCAGCACGACGATCAGCGCGTTCTGACGCAGGAAGGTGGATTTGCCGGCCATGTTCGGGCCGGTCAGCAACAGCAGGCGCCGGTCCGGCGACAGGTCGCAATCGTTCGGCACGAATGCCGCCTGACCGGCGAGCGCGCGCTCCACCACGGGATGGCGGCCCGCCGACACCTCGAACGCCTCATCCGGCGTTACTTTCGGGCGGCACCAATCGGCCGGGCCGGCGAGAGCCGCCGCAGACTGCGTGACGTCGAGCAGGGCCAACGCGCCGGCCGCCGCGGCGATCGCCTCGGCCCGGTCCATCGCTTGTTGGACGAGATGGTCGAAGATAATCCGTTCGCGCGATGCCGCCCGCTCGGCCGCCTCGGCGATGCGGCGGTCGAGGTCGGCGAGATCCGGCGTGGTGAACCGGGCGGCGCTCGCCATGCTTTGGCGCAGCGTCAGATCCGCGAAATCTCGCAGCCGCTCGACCGAAGCGGCCGGCGCTTCGATGACGTAGCCCAACTGAGCATGATGGCGGATCTTCAGACTGGCGACGCCGTAGCGCTGCGCGTAGTCGCGTTGCAGCGTGCCAAGTACCCGCCGGCTGTCGTCGCGCAGCGCTCGCTCCGCGTCCAGTTCGCCGTCGAAGCCGGGGCGGATCGCGCCGCCATCGTCGAGGCGCGCCGGCGCCGGGTCCGCGAGGGCTTCGGCGAGACGATGTTCCAGTGCAGGATCGATCGCCAGTGCCGCGCGGGCACCGGCGAGCAGCTTCGGGGCATCCGGCTCGATGAGGGCGGCGGCGGATCGGGCGGCTTCAAGCCCGTCGCGCAGGGCGGCGAGATCGCGCGGCGTGCCGCGGCCGAGCGATAGCCGCCCCAGCGCACGTGCCATGTCCGGCGCGGCGCGCAGGATGACGCGGAGCTGTCCGGCGGCCTCCGGTGTGCCCAGCAGCCAGGCCCACGCATCCTGTCGCGCGGTGATCGCGTCCGCGTCGGTGAGGGGAGCGGACAGGAATTCGGCGAGAAGGCGCGCCCCCGCCGCCGTCAGTGTGCGGTCAACGGCGCTGAGCAGGGTATGCGTGCCGCCGCCGTCGCGGGCGCGCAGGACTTCCAGGCTGGCCCGCGTCGCGGCGTCCATCGCGAGCGTGCCGGCCCCGCCCCGTGGGACGGGCTTCGCCAGCCGGGGCAGGGCGCCAGAGGCGGCGGCGCGGACGTAATCGAGCGCGAGGCCGGCGGCCATCGCTTCGGCGTCCGTGAAGGCGCCGAGCGCGTCGAGGCTGGCCGCGCCGAATGCTTCCGCCACCAATCGGCGGGCGGCCAATGGCGCGGAGGGCGCGCTGGATGGGGCGCGGCGAGTGGCGAATTCGCCGAGCGCGATCGTATCCGGCGCCAGGATTTCCGCTGGCTCCAGACGCCCGAGCAAAGCCAACAGCTCTTCCGCTTGCACCGTCTCGGTCTCGAACAACCCAGTGGAGACGTCCAGCCACGCGGCTCCCACCGTCGTCCGGTCGGCGGCGAGGGCCACCAGGAGGTTGGGACGGCGCGGCTCGAGCAGCGTGTCCTCGGTCAGGGTGCCCGGGGTGACGAGGCGGACCACCTCGCGCCGGAGCGGTCCCTTGCCGATGCGCGCCTTCGGGTTCTCCGTCTGCTCGGCGATGGCGACGC
>JBDTFI010000307.1:0-2837 GCA_039938035.1 Acetobacteraceae bacterium
CGCCGCCCGATCAGGTGCGCCGCGTCGGGATCGGCACGCGCGTGCGGATGGCGTTCACCGACGTGACGGACGGCCTGTCGCTGCCGCAATGGACGATCGACGCCGAAGCGGCCCAACCGGCGGCGCCATGGCGCTATGCCGTGGAGTGAGCGCGACGCGCTTGACACGCGTGGCCGCGAAGGCGCGAGAGTCGCGGGAACGGGGGAGGAGGCTGCCATGACGCAGACGACGAGGCGTGCGGGCGCCGGCCGGCGCGATGTGCTCAAGGGCGGCATGGCGGCAGCGGCCGCCGTGATGCTGCCGGCGGGAATCGCCGGAGCGCAGCAACCGGACATCCCGCGCGACAAGACGATGATCCTGATCGGCATCAACAGTCGTGACGGCCGCTGGGTCGACTACAATCTGTGGAACCCGTACGCGATCGGGGCCAACCACCAGAACGGGCCGAACATGCTGTACGAGCCGCTGGCCTACTACAGCGCCTTCGCCGACAAGATGTACATGTGGCTGGCGGAGAGCTATCAGTACACGCCGGATTTCAAGCAGCTTACGATCAAGACGCGCCCGGGCATCAAATGGAGCGACGGGACGCCGTTCAGCGCCGAGGACGTGGCCTATACGTTCAACACGCTGCGCGACCTCGGCCCCAAGGTGAAATGGGGCATCGATGTCAATCAGGCGCTCGACGAGGCGACCGTCACCGACCCCAACACGGTGGTGTTGAAGTTCAAGATCCCCTCGCCACGGTTCTTCTTCTTCGCCACCTACAAATACGACATCGGCATCTACATGGTCCCGAAGCATATCTTCGAGGGACAGGACTGGACGACCTTCAAGCATTTCGACATCGCCAAGGACTGGCCGGTGACGACAGGGCCGTGGAAGGTCGCTTCGTCCTCGCAGCAGCAGAAAGTGTTCGATCGCCGTGATTCCTGGTGGGCGGCGGATCAGAAGCTGGCGCCGATGCCGCAGATCCTGCGCAACATCTGGCTGCCGTATGTGGGCGAGCAGGAATCCGCCCAGGCGCTGATCACCAACCAGGTGGATTTCGGCGGCAGCTTGCAGCCCGCCACCTTCCCCACGGTGATCCGGCAGAACCCGAAGATCATCACCCATTCCGGGCAGAAGCCGCCTTGGGGGTATGTCGATTGGTGGCCGCTCTCGCTTTACGTGAACAACGAGGTCAAGCCGTTCGACGACAAGGACGTGCGCTGGGCGATCAGCCACTACATCGACCGCCAGCAGATCATCGATGTGGCTTACCTGGGGGCCGAGACCGTCTCCTCGCTGCCGATGCCGCCGTATAAGCCCTTGCTGCCGTATTTCGACACGGTGAAGGACCTGCTCGCCAAATACAACACGCTGGAGTTCGATCCGAAGAAGGGCGATGCGCTGCTGGCGGCGAAGGGCTTCAAGAAGAGCCAGGACATGTGGGAGGGGCCGGACGGAAAGCCGCTCACCCTCGACATCATCGGCTTCGGGGCCTCCGGCCCGGCGATCGGCCCCGTCCTGTCGCAGATGCTCAAGCGGCACGGCGTGACCGCCAGCATGAGCCTGCCGCCCAACTTCGACGAGCGGTTTCAGAAGGGCCAGTTCACCGGCTCCATCTACGGCCACGGCGGCAGCATCCGCGAGCCGTATGACACGCTGCGGCTGTACCAGAGCAAGAGCATCGCGGTGCCCGGCGCGCATCAGGTGAATTTCAGCCGCTGGAAGGACCCGCGGTTCGACGCGATCGTGGACGAGGTCTACGTCACCGACCCGGAGAACGTGGCGAAACTGAAGGATTTGTTCCGTGCGGCGATGGAAATCTGGCTGCCTGATTTGCCGGACATCCAACTGGTGCAGAACTATCACCGCATCCCGATGAACACTTCGCGCTGGAAGAACTGGCCGACGGCGGAAAACGCGTACATCAACGGCGCGTCCTGGCACCTGACCTGGAACCTCGTCATGTGGAACGTCCAGTCCGCGTAAAGCGCGATGCAGGGCATCTACATCCTCAAGCGGTTCGGGGTCTTCCTGCTGATCGTCTGGCTGGCGGCGACGCTCAATTTCTTCCTGCCCAAGCTGTCCGGGCAGGACCCGGTGCGCACCAAGCTGCTGCAAGAGGCGGCGCTCGGCGGCTACGTACATGCCGGCATCGAGGACATGGTGAAGGAGTACCAGAAGCGGTTCGGCCTCGATAAGCCGTTGTGGCGGCAATACGTATCCTACCTCGACGACGTCGCGCACGGCGACCTGAACTACTCGATCGCCAACTACCCGCGCACCGTCACCTCCATGATCGCCGAGGCGCTGCCATGGACGATCGGGCTCCTGGGCACGACCACCATGTTTTCCTTCGCCGCCGGCACGATCCTCGGCGCGTTGCTCGCCTGGCCGGGCGCCCCGCGCTGGATGCGGTTCCTCATGCCGCCGTTATGGGCGCTGCACGCCATCCCGTTCTTCCTGCTCGGGCTGGTGCTGATGTACCTGCTTGCGTTCAAACTCCCGTGGCTGCCGATCTTCGGCGGCTACAGCGCCGGGGCCACGCCGGGCCTGACCTGGAATTTCGTGCTCGACGTGCTCCGCCACGCCATCCTGCCGGCGCTGTCGATCGTGCTCGTCTCCGTCGGCGGCTGGGCGCTGGCGATGCGCGGGATGATGGTGACGACGATGGGGGAGGACTACGTGACCTTCGCCGAGGCGAAGGGCCTCTCGAGCCTGACCATCTTCCGAGATTACTGCATGCGCAACGCGATGCTGCCGCAGGCCACGGGCCTCGCGCTCTCGCTCGGGCAGATTCTGTCCGGCGCGGTGCTGGTCGAGGTGATCTTCGGCTATCCCGGGGTCGG
>JBDTFI010000308.1:0-3375 GCA_039938035.1 Acetobacteraceae bacterium
CGAACCAGATCGAGGCCGCCGAGCAGCGCCTGTTCGAGCTGGCGACCGAGGGCGGCGGCAACGGCGGAATGATCCCGTTCGAGCGCGCGCTGACCGAGGCCATCCTGGGCGCCGAGCGGGCGTTCCATCGCAAGGGCGGCGTATCGGGCCTGACCACCGGGCTGCGCGACATCGACGCCCGCACCGGCGGGCTGCATCCGTCCGATCTGCTGGTCCTCGCCGGCCGGCCCGGCATGGGCAAGAGCGCGCTCGCCACCAAGGTCGCCTTCGGGGCCGCCAAGGCGCTGCTGGCCGACGCGCGCACGCACGACCTGAACGCCGTGCCGAAGACCTGCGTGGCCGTGTTTTCGCTGGAGATGAGCGCCGAGCAGCTCGCCACCCGGCTGCTGTCGGAGGAGGCCCGCATTTCGGGCGATCGGATCCGGCGCGGCGACATCGGGCAGAAGGATTTCGATCGGTTCGTGGCCGTCTCGCGCGAAATCTCGGGATTGCCGATCCAGATCGACGATACCCCGGCAATCACCATGTCGGCGCTGCGCACCCGTTGCCGGCGGCTGAAGCGCACCAAGGGGCTGGCGCTGGTGGTCGTCGACTATCTCCAGCTGATGCGCCCCTCCGCGGGGACGCGGCCGGAGAATCGGGTGCTGGAGATCAGTCAGATCACCCAGGGATTGAAGGCGATCGCCAAGGAGCTGGAGGTTCCCGTCCTCGCCCTGTCGCAGCTGTCGCGCGCGGTCGAGAGCCGAGAGGACAAGCGCCCGCAGCTGTCGGACCTGCGTGAATCCGGCACCATCGAGCAGGACGCCGACTGCGTGATGTTCATCTATCGCGACGATTATTACCTCAAGCAGCGCGAACCCAAGCAAATGGCCTTCGACACGGAGGACAAATTCCAGACGCAGATGGACAAGTGGAAGCGCGACATGGAGCAGGTCCACAACAAGGCGGAGCTGATCATCGCCAAGCAGCGGCACGGCCCGACGGGGAAGATCGATTTGTTCTTCGAGGCGGAGTTCACGCGATTCGCCGACCTGGACCAGACGCGCGGCGCGTATGATTAGCAATTACCGTCATGCCCGGCGCAGGCCGGGCACCCACGTCTTTGCCCTCGGCCCTCGAAGACGTGGGTGCCCGGGCCAAGCCCGGGCATGACGATTTCGGCGACCCACGCCGTCGCGATCCTCGACGTCGACCTCAACGCGATCGTGGCGAACTGGCGCATGCTCGCCGCGCGGCACCGGGCCGGAGCCGTGGCCGGCGTGGTGAAGGCCGACGCTTACGGGCTGGGCGCGGAGGCGGTCGCACCGTCGTTGCACGCGGCGGGCTGCCGGCACTTCTTCACCGCGCTGCTCGACGAGGCGCTGGCGATCCGCGCCCTGGTGCCCGACGCGATGCTGGCGGTGTTGAACGGACCATTTCCGGGCACCGAGGACGAATACGTGGCGCACGGCCTCGTGCCGGTGCTTGGCTCGCCCGGCGAGATCGAAGCATGGAATGCTGCGGCGAACCGCGCCGGGCGCGCGTTGCCGGCGATCCTGCACGTCGATACCGGAATGGCCCGGCTTGGCCTGACCCGGGCCGAACTGGCCGCGCCGGTGCCCGAGGGCGTCCTGGTGCTGTACGTGATGACGCATCTGGTGTCGTCGGAGGAGCCGGACGACGAGCTGAACGCCGAGCAGAAGCGTCGCTTCGCGGCGTGTTGCGCGCGGTTTCCTGGGGTGCCGCGCAGCCTCGCCAACTCCTCGGGCATCTTCCTGCGCGGCTTCGGCTCCGAACTCGCCCGCCCGGGCGCGGCGCTCTACGGGATCAACCCGACCCCAGGGCACCCCAACCCGATGCGCCAGACGGTGCGCCTCGCCGCGCGGGTGCTGGCAGTGCGCGACGTCGCGAGGGGCGAGAGCGTCGGCTACAACGCCACATGGCGCGCGGCGCGGCCGAGCCGCATCGCCACCGCCGCCATCGGCTACGCGGACGGCTGGATGCGGAGCCAGTCGAACCGCGGCACGGCGGTTTTTGACGGAAGGGCATTGCCGCTGGTAGGGCGTGTGTCCATGGACCTCGCCACCTTCGACGCGACCGAGCATCCCGCACTACGCCAAGGCGATTGGCTGGAGCTGATCGGCCCCCACCGCACAGCCGATGACGTTGCCCTCGCCGCAGGGACCAACGGCTACGAGATTCTGACCTCGCTCGGCCGGCGCTTTCACCGCATCTACCGCCCGGCGTGAGAAATCCGCTCGACCCGCTCGCCGCGCTCGGGCGCGGGGTGATCGGTGCCGTGCGTGGCGCGGGCTCGCTCACGCTGTTCGCGCTGTCGGGCCTGTCGCATCTGGTGCGACCGCCGTTCTACGGGCGGATGTTCGGCCGCGCGCTGCTGGAAATCGGCTATTTCAGCCTGCCGGTGGTGGCGCTGACGGCGATTTTCACCGGCATGGTCCTGGCGCTACAGTCCTATCTCGGCTTCGCCCGGTTCTCCGCCCAAAGCGCGACCGCCAACGTCGTCGTGTTGTCGATCACCCGCGAACTGGGGCCGGTGCTGGCCGGCCTGATCGTCGCCGGGCGCATCGGTTCCGCGATGGCCGCCGAGATCGGGACCATGCGCGTGACCGACCAAATCGACGCGCTGACCACGCTGTCGACCAATCCGATGAAGTACCTGGTCGCCCCCCGATTGCTGGCCGGCGTCATCGCCCTGCCCTTCCTGGTTGTCGTCGCCGACATCCTCGGTGTGATGGGCGGCTTCGTCGTCGGCGTCGTGAAGCTCGGGTTCGGGCCGGAGGTATATCTATCGAACACGATCAACTTCATGCAGACGGCGGACGTGGTGTCGGGCCTAGTGAAGGCCGCCGTGTTCGGATTCCTGATCTCCCTGATGGGCTGCTATCAGGGTTATCATAGCCGGGGCGGCGCCGAGGGTGTCGGGGCGGCGACCACCGCCGCCGTGGTCGGCGCGTCCATCCTGATCCTGGCGTTCGACTTCGCGCTGACCGAGCTCTTCTTCGCGTGATGACCCCGAAAATCCGCGTGCGCGGGCTGCGCAAGAGTTTCGGCGCCAAGAACGTGCTCGACGGCGTCGATCTGGACGTGGCGACGGGCAGCACGACGGTCGTCATCGGCGGCTCGGGCAGCGGCAAGTCGGTGCTGTTGAAATGCATCCTCGGGCTGATCGCGCCCGATTCCGGGACCATCGAGATCGACGGGCGCGACATCCTCGCAATGACGGGCACCCAGCGCGAGCAGGTTCGCTCCGGCATCGGGATGCTGTTTCAGAACGGCGCGCTGTTCGACAGCCTGCCGGTCTGGGAGAACGTGGCGTTCGGGCTGCAGGCCAGCGGCAAAGCGCGCGGGGCGGCGGCAAAGGCGCGGGCAGTGGAG
>JBDTFI010000309.1:0-6464 GCA_039938035.1 Acetobacteraceae bacterium
CCCATGTACTGGTTGTTCAGGATGAACACCTTCACCGGCAGGCGGTACTGCGCCAACGTGCCCATCTCCTGGATGTTCATCAGGATGGAGGCTTCGCCGGCGATGTCGATGACCAGCGCGTCTGGATGGGCGACCTGCACGCCCATCGCGGCGGGCAGGCCGTAGCCCATCGTGCCGAGGCCGCCCGAGGTCATCCAGTGGTTCGGCTTCTCGAAGCCGAAATGCTGGGCGGCCCACATCTGATGCTGGCCGACCTCGGTGGTGATGAACACTTCGCGGCCGGTTTCTCGCGTCAGTTCATAGAGGCGTCTTATCGCGTGCTGCGGCTTGATGATGGCGCCGGCGCGCGGGTCCTGGGTGAAGTGCAGCGACTGCTTGGACCGCCACACGTCGATCTGGCGCCACCACTCGGCGAGCGCGGAGCGGTCGACGGCCGGCTCCCAGGCGGCGAGCAGCGCCGCCAGCGTGAGGCCGGCGTCGCCGACGATCGCGACCTCGACGGCGACGTTCTTGTTGATCGAGGACGGGTCGATGTCGGCGTGGATGATCTTCGCACCCGGACAGAACGCATTCAGCCGCCCGGTCACCCGGTCGTCGAACCGCGCGCCCACCGCCAGCAGCACGTCGCATCCATGCATGGCGAGGTTCGCCTCAAAGGTGCCGTGCATCCCGAGCATCCCGAGGAAGCGCGGGTCCGACGCCGGCAGGGCGCCGAGGCCCATCAGCGTGCTGGTGCAAGGAAATCCGGTGGCGGCGACGAAGCGGGTGAGTGCGGCGGATGCCTCGGGCCCGGCGTTGATGACGCCGCCGCCGGTGTAGATCATCGGCCGCCTGGCCCCACGCAGAAGCGCGACGGCGCGCGCGATCGCCGCCGGATCGGGCTCCCGCTTCGGGCGGTAGCTGGGATGGCTCGCCGCCGCTGCCGCGTAAGGTGCCTTGTTGATGACGATGTCCTTCGGCAGGTCGACGACGACCGGACCGGGGCGTCCGGATCGGGCGACGTAGAACGCCTCGTGGATAACGCGCGCGAGGTCCTCGGGGCGCTTGACCAGGTAGTTGTGCTTGGTCGCCGGGCGGGTGATGCCGGTGGTGTCGGCCTCCTGGAAGGCGTCGTTGCCGATCAGGTGCGTGGGCACCTGCCCGGTCAGACAGACAATCGGGATGGAATCCATGAGCGCGTCGACCAGGCCGGTGACGGCGTTGGTCGCGCCCGGGCCCGAAGTCACGAGCACGCAGCCGACCTTGCCGGTGGAGCGGGCGTAGCCTTCGGCGGCGTGGACCGCGCCTTGTTCGTGGCGGACGAGGATGTGGCGGATCGCGTTCTGGTTGTAGAGCGCGTCGTAGATCGGCAGCACGGCGCCCCCCGGGTAGCCGAAGATGACCTCGACGCCTTCGTCCTTCAGGCAGCGGAGCAGGATCTCCGCACCGGACTGAGAGTCCGCTTCCATGCCTCGCTCCTTTCCTTCCGTCCGGTCCTTCCGCACGAATACGCGCCATGTTGCGGTGCGTCAACCGGGAGCACGAAGGAAATCGCCAATTTCCGTCAGAATTCTTTCTGAAAGTTGCGTCTGACACGCGAATCGCGCATGGATCATATGCGCTGGCGCCGCCGTCAGTGCCCTGCCGCGCAGCCACGTCGCCTGCCGCTTGGTGTATTGTCCGGTGGCGAGGATCGCCAACCGCGCCGCCTCCTCCAGGACGCGCTCGCCGCGCAGGAACGACGCGATCTCGGGCACGCCGTGCGCGCGCATCGCCGGCAACGCCGGGTCGAGCGATAACGCCAGCAACGCACGCACCTCGGCGACCGCACCCTCGGCGAGCATCCGGTGGAACCGCGCCGCGATCGCGGCGCGCAGATCGGCACGCGGCGGGTCGAGCACGATCGCCGCGAACCGCCAGCCCGGCGCGGGCGCGGAGGGCTCTTCCTGCCAGACCGCGAGGCTTTGCCCAGTGCCGCGCCAGACCTCCCACGCGCGCGCGATCCGCTGGCCATCGGAGGGGCGGAGTTGGGCGGCGGTGGCCGGATCGGCCACGGCCAGCCGGGCGTGCAGGCCGGCCGAACCGAGTTCGGCGAGCAGCGCGCGGGCTTCCGATCGCGCGGCCGGGCCGGGGTCGGGAATGGCGGCGAGGCCCTGGGTCAGCGCGGCAAGGTAGAGCCCGGTGCCGCCGCACAGGATCGGCAGACGCGCGGCGGCGCGCGCTTCGGCCATCGCCGCCAACGCCGCGTCCCGCCACCAGGCCACGCTGGACGCCTCGGCGGCGGCGCGCACGCCGTACAGCGCATGCGGAACCACCGCCTCTTCCGCCGGCGTTGGGCGGGCGGTCAGGATGCGGAGTTCGCTGTAGACCTGCATCGAGTCCGCGTTGATCACGGTCCCGTTCAGGCGCCGTGCAAGCTCAATGGCCAGCGCCGACTTGCCGCTGGCGGTGGGGCCGAAGACGAGCAGGGCGCGCTTGTCCGCCCCCTCCCCCGCTGGCAGGGTCCGGTCATGTCCCACGTCCTCACCCTCGTTGCCGCCGTCCCGCCGTTAAACCCGGAATTGATCGAACGGGTCCGCGAAATCGTGGCGGGCGGAAGTCCCGACATACTGGCGCCAGGCGAGGCGGTCGATATCCCCATACCTGGCCCGATCGACATGCCCCCGCTCGCCGCCATCCTGGCCGGCGCCAACGTGGACGCCGTCGCCACCCCGATCGCAGGGCGGCGCAAGAGCTTGCTGGTCGCCGACATGGACAGCACCTTCGTCACCAGCGAGACGCTCGACGAACTGGCTGATTTCGCCGGGCTGAAGGAGCCGATCGCGGCGATCACGCGACGCAGCATGAATGGGGAGATCGACTTCGCCGACGCGCTGCGTGAACGGGTCGCGATG
The DNA here is from genome assembly GCA_039938035.1 of Acetobacteraceae bacterium. Taxonomy (GTDB): domain Bacteria; phylum Pseudomonadota; class Alphaproteobacteria; order Acetobacterales; family Acetobacteraceae; genus DATFDN01. The sequence continues at coordinate 2,874 of JBDTFI010000309.1, forward strand.
CTGCGCGGCCTGCCCCTCGACGCGCTGGAGAAGACCTGGCTGCGCGTGCGCCTGACCCAGGGCGCGCGCGAACTGGTGGCGACGATGCGCGCCCACGGCGCGGTGACCGCACTGGTCTCGGGCGGCTTCACCTTCTTCACCGCGCGCGTCGCCGCGCTCACCGGCTTCGATGCGCATTTCGCCAACACGTTGCTCGACGACGGCAAGGCTTTGACCGGATACGTGGCCGAGCCGATCCTCGATCGCGATGCCAAGCTGACGACACTGCGCGCGCTCGCCGCCGAGCATCGCCTCGATCTCGCCGAGACGATAGCGGTGGGTGACGGGGCCAACGACCTCGCCATGCTGCGGGCCGCCGGCCTCGGCGTCGCCTTCCACGCCAGGCCGGTGCTGGCGGCCGAAGTGCGCGCCCGCGTCGATCACGGCAACCTGCGCGCGCTGCTGTTCGCGCAGGGGTATCGAGCGGAGGAGATTACCGGCTGAGCATCACGACCACGACCGCCCCGACGCCGGGTGCGCGCGCACCGCGTCCTCGTTGACCTCGGCGCCCCAGCCGGCGCCGGTCGGGATCAGCAATTCGCCGACCTCGATCACCGGAGGATGCATCACCAGCGAGTCCTTCCAGGGCACCTCGTCGACATCGATCTCCATCACCTGGAAATTCGGGACAGCGGCGCAGAAATGCGCGCCCATGAGGGTGCCGAGATGGCCGTTGAAATTGTGCGGGGCGACGTTGACCTCGTACGCATCCGCCATCGCGGCGATCTTCACCGATTCGAGGATGCCGTTCCACGGCACGTCGATGATCGCGACGTCGACCGACTGATGCTCGAGGAACGGCCGGTATTGCCTCCGACCGAACAAGGACTCGCACGATGCGATGCGGGTGCGTGCGCTGCGGCGGATGGTGGCGAGTGCGGCGGGGTCATAGCTATCAATCTCCAACCAGGCGAGGTCGAATTGCTCCATTGCCTGCGCGATCCGGATATAGCCCTCGGTGCGGAAGTTGAAGTTGAGGTCGAGATGCAGCCCGACCTCCGGCCCCGCGCCCTGCCGGAACGCCGCCATCTGCGCGACAAGCTCCTCGGTCATTCGACGATCGGGCACGCGTCCCGGCGCGAACGGGGCGTTGAAACCCGGCATGTGCAAGCTCGGTGCATCGCCGAGCCGCATGATGTTCGTCTTCAGCCCCTTGAAGCCGCGCCGCGCCACCTCCGCGCCTTGCGCGGCGACATCGTCGAGCGTGCGGATCGGCGCGCTCCCGGTCCATTCGCGGAACTTCTCGCCGTACATCGCGCGATACGATCCGCAATGCGACCAGTAGAGGCGCAAGCGATCGCGGATCGGGCCGCCCAGCAACTCGTAAACCGGGATGCCGAGCGCCTTGGCTTTTAGATCGACCAGCGCGTTCTCGATCGCCGCGATCGCCTGCTGGTTGATCCCGCCAGGGGCGGCGCGGGTGACGCCGTGGAAGAACGCGGTGTGGCGCTCCACCGGACGCGGGTCCTGGCCGATCAGCCGGGTCGACAGACGCGTGATGACTTCCCCCAGGCCTTGCGAGCCGTAGGACTCCATGAACTCAGACCAGCCGATCAGGCCGGCATCGCTGCTGATCTTGAGGAACGAGAAGTCGCGCCAACCGGCGTTGCAGCTCAGCGTCTCGACCTTGGTGACGCGCATCACCGCCCCGCCGCCGCCAGGATGCGGAGCGCGAGGCGATGGTGCGGACGGTCGATCATCTTGCCGTCCAAAGCGAACACGCCCGCATCCGGGTTCGCGGCAAAATGGTCGCGCACGCGCTCGGCCCAGTGGACCTGCTCGGGTGGCGGGGTGAAGACGGCGTTGACGATCTCGATCTGCGCCGGATGGATCAGTATCTTGCCGGCGAAGCCGTCAGCGGCGGCTTCCTCCGATTCGCGGCGCAACCCATCGGGGTCGCGCGGGTCGGGCCAGGGGGTGTCGATCGCCGGCACGCCGAGCGCCCCGGCGGCGGCCAGCACCTGGGCGCGGGCGAAGACGACGGCGGCGGTGTAGGCGCCGTCGGCGCGGCGCGGCGGCACGCCGAGATCGGCTGACATGTCCTCGGCCCCGAAGCACAGCGCGACGAGCCGGGCGGGCGCCGGGGCGTAGGCGCCGAGGGTGAATATCGATCCGGCGGTCTCGGTCACGATCGGGAACGCGCGGACGCTGCCGATAGCGAGGCCGGAAGCCGCCTCCAGAGCCTCCAGATGGTGATCCAGGGTGCGAAGATCGTCCGGGCCGGCACATTTCGGGAGCATGATGGCGGCGGGGCCGCCCGCCACGACGGCGGCGAGGTCGTCCAAGTACCATGGCGTGCCGCGCGGATTGACGCGCACGATCACGCCACCCCGGCGTGGATCGCGCGCCATCGCGCGCAGGCGCGCCGCGACCGCCTCACGCGCGGCCGGCTTCGATGGGGCCGCCACCGAATCCTCCAGATCGAGGATCACCGCGTCGGCCGCCGAGGCCAGCGCCTTGTCGATCTTGCGCGCCGAATCGCCCGGCGCGAACAGCGGGCTTTTCAGGCGCATCGCCTCGTTCCGGTCCATCTGGCTTTCCTCAATCCAATCTTGCGCCCTCGCGGGGGGTATGCGATGTGCGTCGTAACAGGGCTTTCACACACAAAAAGGGGGGACGTCCAGGGGTGTCCGAGATCATCCTGGAAACGACAGGCCTGACGCGCGAATTCAGCGGCTTCGTCGCCGTCGATGACGTGTCGCTGCAGGTCCACGCCGGCACCATCCACGCCCTGATCGGCCCCAACGGCGCCGGCAAGACGACGTGTTTCAATATGCTGACGAAGTTCCTGGCACCGACGCGCGGGCGTATCGCCTTCAAGGGCCGCGACATCACCCGGCTGAGGGCGTCACAGATCGCCCGGCTGGGACTTGCGCGGAGCTTCCAGATCTCGGCGGTGTTTCCCAACCTGACGGCGCTCGAGAACGTCCGTCTCGCGCTGCAACGCGTGCGTGGCGGCTCCTACGATTTCTGGCGCTCGGAGACGACGCTGCACGGATTGGATGACCGGGCGTGCGCGCTGCTCGACGATGTCGGATTGTCGGAGTTCGTCAACGCGACGGCGGGACAGCTCGCCTACGGACAGAAGCGGGCGTTGGAGCTGGCGACCACGCTCGCGCTCGATCCCGAGATGCTGCTGCTCGACGAGCCGACCGCCGGCATGACGCACGCCGACGTCGATCGCATTGTCGAGCTGATCCGGCGCATCCGCGGCGGGCGGACGATCCTGATGGTGGAGCACAATCTTTCCGTGGTGCAGGGCCTGTGCGACACGATCACCGTGCTCACCCGAGGGCGCATCCTGGCGGAAGGCGATTACGCGACGGTCTCGCGCAACCCCGAAGTCATCGCCGCCTATCTCGGTACCGAGGCCGCGGAGGTCGAGCATGCTTGAAGTGCGCGACCTCAACGCCTGGTACGGCGAAAGCCACGTCCTGCACGGCGTGGAGTTCGACGTGGCCGAGGGCGAAGTGGTCACGCTGCTCGGCCGCAACGGCGCCGGCAAGACCACGACGATGAAATCCATCATGGGCATGGTGCCGCGCCGGGAGG